>QHXE01001120.1 GCA_003222835.1 Acidobacteriota bacterium
CGCCAAGAAACCGTTCATCAAAGTCAATTGCGCGGCGCTGCCGAAGGAACTAATCGAGTCGGAGTTGTTCGGCCATACCAAGGGCGCGTTTACCGGTGCGCACGCCGATAAAGAGGGACTGGTCCAACACGCCGCCGGCGGCTCGTTAATGCTGGACGAAATTGCTGAGATGCCGATAGAACTCCAACCGAAACTGCTTCGCGTGCTGCAAGAACGCACTTGCCGCAAGATCGGTTCAGAGAAAAGTTATCCGGTGGATTTTCGTCTCATTACTTCGACCAACCGATTGCCCGCCGACGCGATTCGCGAGGGGTTGCTGCGCGACGATCTGTTCTATCGCATTTCCACCATCACGATTCATGTGCCGCCATTGCGCGAGCGAATGGAAGACATTCAATTGCTCACCGATCACTTCTTGAAGCTGTACGCCGCGAAGTATGATCGGCCAATCGGAGGGGTCTCGCAGTCGGCATACCAGAGGTTGTTTGGGCATTCGTGGCCGGGCAATGTGCGCGAGCTGCAAAACGTGATCGAACGCGCCGTGCTGTTGGCAAAAGGCGATCGCATCGAGCCGGTCGACTTGCCTTTCGATAATGGAAGCGGCGTCACCAATGCCCCGGCTACTTTGGCCTGGGACGTGCCGCCCAACATGACTCTCGAAGATATCGAGAAGTTCGTCATCGAGCGCACCTTACAGCGCACTGGCGGAAACAAACAAAAGGCCGCAAATATGCTTGGTATTTATCGCCCCCGCCTTTACAGCAAGATTAAGAAGTACAAGATTGGCCTGGAAAGCGTCAGTCAAAACTAATCATCGAACAAAGGGGACCCGACCGTGCCTTCTAATCCGGAAGAACGCCGCCAATCTCCCAGGCTCAAT
>QHXE01001121.1 GCA_003222835.1 Acidobacteriota bacterium
CGCGCAGTTGATGCGCGCTGGAAAAGTTGCGTTCAATCATGACTTCAAATTGTCCGGGCATCACACTTCCATGCTCCCGTAAGATGTTAGCCTCACTGGCAGGACTATCAAATCTTTGGACTTATATTGGAATACGCGGTCGAAGTTGAGTTGATAGTCCATGGGATTACCAACCTCCCCAATATTCACCGTTGGGGCGAGGAACATGAACCAGGAAAGGTTGAAAGCATCCATTTTCTTTTGCGGCGATCGCGGCTTCTTTAATCGTTTCACCTGAGCCAACCAATCGATCGCCATCAAGCGCGACATAGTGGCCACCGAATTCTTCTCGGTGTGCCTTTAACCAGGCATAATATTGTTCGCGCTTCTGTGAATGAATCTCAGGCACGTTGAATCGCATTTGGGTTGCCGCCGACGGATTGGCCGCTTTCACTGGGGTCCCTTCCGTAAGGAATCGCGCCAAGCGTCTCTTTTCCGGCAGTGAGAGCCCGGATGATCGTCTCATCAGGTCACTTAACAGCTCGGTTGACACGCCAGCCATTATCCGCCCACAGCTTCACCAACTTCAAACACTGACAACAGTTCATCAATGCTCGAGGTCACCCTACACGGCGGCAGACTCTGCAAAAATGTTTGCCCATACATCTTCGTACGCAAACGCGGATCGAGCACCGCCAGGACGCCGCGATCTGTGGTGCTGCGAATCAGACGACCGAGTCCCTGCTTCAAAGATATGATCGCTTGCGGCACGCTGTATTCGTAAAAACTCGAGCCGCCTTGCTCTTCAATGTAACGTTGTCGAGCGGCGACGATTGGATCGCTCGGAACTGCAA
>QHXE01000121.1 GCA_003222835.1 Acidobacteriota bacterium
GCTGGATCGAATGGCCTTCCCGGCTCTATTCCACGTCGCCGCGCAACATACTCATCGCGCAGGCGCAGATAAGTTTCGCGGTCAATGTTCCTGCCCATCTTCCCCAGGTCGGCGTCGACACCAGGGTTGTCTTCGCTTTGACTTTGGCCGGTCGGGCTTGCCTGATCCTGGCCAACCACTTGGGGCGATTGATCTGAGGCGTTTGAGCTTCTGCCATCGGCGGCTGACGACGAACCAAAGACGCCGAGTAAGGAAAATATAAAGAGCGCAATGATCAAACCGAAGAGGATGGCCGTACGTTTCATTTGAAGTTCCTATTCTTGAAATAATCGTTAGAGAACGCGACAATCTATGAAGCAGGGCGAGGACGTAAGGTTGTCACGTTTGTCCTTTAGCAAAACGTTTTGGGACCGAGGAAATCACTGGAGCCAACTAAAAATGTATTATTCGAGTACTCAGAATGTCAATGTACTGAAGCTCGGCAAACTCTCAAGGATAGCCATTTTCATTATTTGCGGGCTGCTTTTGTCCCACACAAGACTTGCCGATGGGGCGAGTCGCTTGACCGAGATGGAAATTCTGAATTCGCCACCGCAACGAGCACCTGCCTCAATTATCAAGCAATACTCGTGTCTCCCCAAAGATGTGCGTGCCGATGACACGGTGAGCTATGGCTTCAAAGGAAGGCTGGCCGTCACGGTTGAAAACAGGCTGACCGAGATGAAAGCGCGTTGTCAGAAAGGAAGGCTGGTGGATTCCAAGGGCCGAGAGATTCGTTTCTTTCATCTCTCTTGCTGGGGCAATCCGCCGGAAAACTATCAGGAAATTCGGCGGCGCGAAACTGCCGAACTAGCTAGACTCAAAAAGCGTTACACGGTGATCGAGTTTGGATGCAATCCGATGATCCAATAGTCGGGAGCATTTTCCATTTGTCATTTGACATTTTTCATTTTGACATCTATCTCGTTGGTTCACGGCTTAGAGTTCAAGCTTTAGCTTGCGTCTTTCGTAAGCATCAACCTAAGGGTTGAACTCTGAAGATCTGTTGCCGAGAGGCGCCAATGGCAAATGAAAAATGTCAAATGACAAATGGAAAATGAACGGGTTTACCTGCCCAGCCACCCAATCTTCTCCGTCCCAAAGGTCCCGATGCCATTTAGCCTAAACGCAAACACAACTCGATTCTCATTTCTCAAACCCACATTAAAAGTAAAGTCCTGCGCCGTAATCGCGCAGCACTTCCACGTATAGCCGATGGTCGCGGTTGAGCTGATCAGCGCGCGGTTGCTGCCCGCGAAGGGATGTTTCTGAAAATCGAAGAATAACGAGAGACCGCCGAACGGACCTTTTTGGCGATTGCCGAGAAATAACGAAGGGCTCCATTGCGAGCCGCGCAGTGTGCCGGGCTCTTTGCCGCGCGCATCAGCAAACTGGCTCAGCGACGGCACCAATGCTATTGCGCGAGTGTAATAAAAGGTCGAAAACGCCTCGAGCAGCGCCCGCCGCAATCCAAACGTCGCCGCCATCGCCCGCAATCCCCCGCCGTGCGTATCGACATCGCTGCGAAAGTCGGCATACAGGTTGTCCGTCGGTCGATAGCGCACATTGATGTTCAGCGGCGACCAGCGGCGCGGCACCGCGCCATAACTGAAACCTGAAAACGTATCGATGGGATAGAACTGATTGCGTTGGCCCGGAACCAGCGCGCCGCCAAAATAAGGATCGAAAAAGTATTTGCCGCGAATCGTGATCGTTAAGGCTTCGTATGGTTGAACGGCCAGCGACGATTTCTTTTCGCGAGCAGCGCGCGCACCCTTTTTGCCGACTGTCTCTGTAAATCGCCTGGTGAAGAAGCGATTCGAAACTCCGTATTCGATCTCGTTCGTGTCGGCAATCGCGTCGAGATAATCAAATCGAAGAATCCGAGCAAAGTTGTCGATGCCGGCGATACGCCGATAGATCACATAGGGTTCGATCACGTGCCGGAACCACACCGATCCGTCGCCACGATGAAAATTTCGCGCCAAGGCCGGCGGCCGCAGATCCAGCTCGAACTCCCCATAGCCTCGCACGACGTCACGCGAAGTCACCAGGCGCGTTGCCGGATCGATTGAATTTGAGTAATAAGTGGCGCGCACGCCGCCCGTTGCCGTCAATGACCAACCGCGGAAACTCAGCGGCAACTCCACATTCGGATGCAGATCGAAGCGCTGCACAATTGAAGGCGTGATGATTGGCTCGCGGCCTGCCTCGGCCAGAAACGTTGCGTGGTCGCTGGTAGTCTCTTTGCGACTGACGCCATCGGCGCTGCTCTCAAACGAATAATAGAGCGGAACTTTCTTGAACCACGGAAATGCTGAGGGGCGCCGATCAAGCGAAATGCTCGGCAATTCCCGAATACGCATCTGCGAATTTTGCAGGGACGTCGCCTGCGAGTTCATACGAAAGTTGAAACTGTAAGCGTGGTAGTCCTTGTTCACGAAAACCTGCGAGCGCTCTTCCGGCGAAATCGCCTGCTGAATTGAATCCGAAAAGATCTGCCGAAAGGCCAGGTTCGAAGTGACGTTGACATCGGCCGCGGCCAGAAATCCATTGGGAAAGTAATGCACGGCATCGACATAAAAACTCGAGCCGCCCTGATCGGGATGCTGTGCATCTTTCTTTGGTCCGAAGAGACGATCTTTGACGGCGTAAAAGCCCATATTGAAAAACGAACGCGAGTTCGCGCGCGTACGCAGATCGCCGCCCAACCCGAGGCCGCGCTTTGAAAACAGATCGCCACGCAGAGTGAAGTCGGCGGATCGACCAAGAGTCAAATAGTAAGCTTCGGAAATGCGAAAACCTTTCTGACCTGAAGCACTGAATGTCGGGGTTAAGAATCCCGAATCGCGATCGCGATGTTTCAGGGACAACGAAGCATACGGCAGGTAGATAACCGGGACTTTCTTTACCCGAAACGTTGGGGACGAAAGCCGCGCGCGATCGCCGGTCTTGATCCTCGTCTTCTTGGCATGAAAGCTCCACTTAGGCACTTCTTCTTCGCAAGCAGTAATTTGTCCATTGGTAATTACGATGGTATCGAGACTGACTCTCTCAACCCGATCGGCGATGAAGTACATGCGTGTGCCGTCGTTCGTTTGATTTGTATAGCCGGTCGAGTTAACGAAGAAGCCCGTCTTGGTTTTGTAGTTCCACTCCGAGTGGCTCCCGGTGATGCGTTGCTGATCGCCTTGATCGAAGACGACGTTGCCGTCTGCGACTATCTTATTCGTGGCGTCATAAACGGTTACTTTGTCGGCCTGCAATCTGTACGTCCCGATGCGCGCGTCGACATTCCCTTCACAAACCGAGACGCGGGCCTCTTTCGGACCTGAAAAGGTTTCCTTTTGACAACTTACATCCAGCGCGTCACCAGGCTGAATGGTTGGTAATTTAGCGGACGAAGGCAGCCGCACGGGCTGATCCTGTTGCAGCGGATTTACATTGGGTGTGTCGGTAATTGGATTCTCGACCTTGCGCTCGACGGGGTTCTGTTGGGCGTAAGTGAAGGGAGCGAGCAAGCATGCGAGCGCAACACACGCGAGCAGCACGCACGGTGCTTTTAATCTTAATAAGTGCCTTCCAGCAAATGGCAAATGAAAAATGTCAAATGACAAATGAAAAATGATCCGGTCGCTACCGCTCGCGGTTCTGTAACGTAATGCGCCGATGCTAACACGCTCCCGCAACGAGGGCCAAGCAGGTTAACTTCATCAAATCTCTCTAAGTGAATTACACTGCTGATTGAACATCTCGATGGCAAAGGAACACTCGGCTCCGCTAATCATCACCAGAGTACTCGATCAAGGGCGCGACATTCGCTCGTTCGATCTGAGGCCCTTCGATGCTGATAATGAGCGCGCCGTCGACTTCATTCCGGGGCAGGTTGCAATTCTGCGCGTGAACCGGGAAGAGCCGGCATACTTCGCGTTCGCGAGCGCGCCGGAAGATCGTGAATTGCAGATCCTGATCAAGCGAACCGTCGGGGTGAGCAGCGCGATTTTTGATAAGCGCCCGGGCGACCGTATTGATTTGCTGGGTGTGGCTGGGCAGGGCTTTGATTTGGATCGGCAGCGCGGACAAGACTTGGTTTTCGTCGCGATGGGAACCGGCGTCGCGCCTTTGCGTTCGGCGTTACGTCACGTGCTGAGCCGCAAACAGGATTTTGGACAACTGGTCGTGCTCTACGGAGCGCGGACGCCGGAAGATTTTTGTTATCGAGACGAAACGCAAGGCTGGAAAAACGCGGGCGTAGAATTGCGACAAGTGATCTCGCAACCCGACGGCCACGATTGGTCCGGCCCAACCGGTTACGTTCAATCGTTACTCGATCATGTCTTGCCTAATCTGAAATCTCCCGTAGCGTTGATCTGCGGCTCGCGCGAAATGATCGAGCAAACAAGGGATCGCTTGCAGCGGATGGGCTTCGCGCCGGAAGCTATTCTCACGAACTATTAGCTAACACGGAGAGGAAGCAACACCATCGGCTTTAGCCGCATGGAGCTTCAAAAACGTAATCGGTTGGGAGCCATAACTACTTTGCGGTTTTAGCAGCCGGCCGGACTGGAGCATCGGCCGTTTGAGTTGAAGCTTCCGACAGTTCGCTGCGTCCCAGATCGGCAAAGGCCACAATAATTAGCAGTGCCGTGACGCCCAGCGTGGCGAGAACGTACAGCAGCGCTGTCTGCTCGAAATAGATTAGCAAGAAGACTAAAAGCGCCAAACCAAAAATCCAGA
Organism: Acidobacteriota bacterium; assembly: GCA_003222835.1. The sequence continues at coordinate 4,777 of QHXE01000121.1, forward strand.
GATAGGTGAAACCGCGGCGCCGTTTGATCTTAGCTGCCTTTATCCTTTGACTCATAATTCTCTCAACGCGGTTACAATTGAAAGGCTGGCGTCAACGCCAGCCTTATCGCACGACTGAAAAGTGAACGTTCATTAAGGTACCTTACCAGCGAGGATGAGAGGCAATCCTGTGAGCATATCGGTGATTTTCTTCCCGGACATTGCGCTCAATTCACCGACATCGACAATATCGTAAGGCTGGAGGATTACATCTTTCTTTTTTTTGGGCCAGTCGTGTCGGGCCCCCAGCCCGCGCTATGGCCCCGGTAAGAGTCATTTGATCCCTTATAATTACGGACTGTGGCTGGTTGACCAATCCGGTAACAAATACTAGATCACCCTGCGTTACATAAACGATGTCTCCTGGCCGAACAAAAGGATCTCCATCGCCTCCGCCCAATCGCAGAGCGCTGATCTTGTAGCTTTGAAGTTGACCGACATCTGAACCCTGGGCTGTTTTTTGGGTTGCGACCTCGCCTGGCTCAGGACATAACTCAGGGATGGTATGTATGATCTGAATCGTTCCACCGGCAGTGTCAGTAAAACCACCGGCAACCGCCACCATCTCATGCAACTGTATTCTGCGGATCATGGGCACTCGCTGCGACATGTGTACCGCGCCCCATATGGTCGCCGGCTGCCGGCTCTTGCGCTCGGCAATGCGCACGCTCACTCGAGGCTTCACCAAATACTTCGCGTACGCATCAGTGACACTCTTCTGAACCTCTTTTTCGGTGCGGCACTTGGCGGGAATTGGATCCTCGATGAACGGTAACGAAGAGACGTTGCCGTCTTCGTCAATCTCAACCATAGAGTTCAGATCCGACTGGCCCCAAATCCTGACGTCCAAAATATCGCCCGGACCCAATCGATAACCTCTGATTCCCTGCTCGTCTATCGAGGCAGAGCCAGGCTGGTAGGCGGGAGCCGTCGGTTGTGACTGCTGTTGTGACTGAGATTGTGCCAGCACGGAGATGACCGTGTAGCAACCGAACAACGCAACAAGAGGAATCAGAATCTTCTTCATGGCCACACCTCGGAAGACATAATTGAGCGGTGCAATAATCGCACAAAAGCCTTTGGATGCCAACCACTCGCAGAAAGCTTCTACGCAGTCGTTTGGGGCCGACGGTTCAACTTCGAGTCGCTGGCTTGCCTATCAACGTTATAATTCTTTTCTCTTTCTACGTGTCTTCTTGGCTGTAACCGTGGCTTCCACGACCGAACGCCCAGCTTTCTGCGTGTCCAAACGCGCTCTCAACAAATCTATCTCGCGGGTAATCTGCTCCGCGGCAGCTTCGCGATTCTGATCAAGAGTGTCGCGGGTAAGATAGAAGAGCGCATCGCGGTAACAATCAATCGCGCGCCGGTAGTAGCCCTTGAACGCGGCGCGCTCGGCCAACTCGACCCAGTGCGCGACCCGGCTAGACATAATAAATTCGCGAACGGCGCCGGCCGATTGATCGAGTTCTCCCGCCTCCGGATAAACTTTCAAAGCAGAATCAAGGCAATCCAACGCGCGATTGGCTATCTCGATTTTTTCGTGAAGCCGAACACGCTGCTGAGCTTCGTGAGTTAGTGAGCGGGCTGCACCACGCGCCCAAGCCAGCATGTGCTTTCTTTGCAAAGCTCGCACGCGTTCCTGGCCTGCGATCAAACCCAACCGGTTTTCGGACGGCAGCACGGGTGAAAGCAAAGCCTCTTCGGCGCTCGCGAGATAGTCGACACACAGCTTATAGACGGCAAGATGATCTTCGGGAAAGGAATCGTTAGCATCTGCTTCCGCCGCCCGCTTTTGTAATGTGCGGAACGCTTCGGTTTGAATCGTTATTGAATGGAAGTTTCTCCGCTTTGGAGAATTTCTCATATACGATTCTCTGTGCCGGCCATGTCTTTCCTGGGCCAAAACGTGCCGCCTCAAAGTGCGTTGCATTAGAACCTGGCGCGCCGAAGCGGCAACCAACATGACTACGCTCGCGGCCAAGCCGGCGGGCACCCAAGGCGTATCTTCACTTTGCAGCATCCACCAAAGCAGAAAGAAAAGCACAAACGCCGCGGCGGCGGCGGCGACCATATAGCCTGATGTCGATGTTTTGCGAGCCGCAGAGGGTCGGCGTGAAGGCGGGAAACCTGCCGCGCCACGCAAATTCCTCGGGTTGTAGAAATCTTGATCCAACATTCCTGATTCCGATGAACAACTGCGGGAAATAACCCCCAAGCAGGTCGGGCGCTTTCGAAACCCACGAATTATAGTCAGCCCTAAGTAATATATGTCAATATATCGGCCGCCAAACCAGACGTGGAAGGATTGTATATGGATAGTGATTCTGCCAATAAAGTGGTCATTGCAACCGGAGCAACATCGGGAATCGGTCGTGCCGTAGCTCTGAGATTTGCCAAGGCTTCGGCCCGCGTTGTGGCTGTTGGGCGCAATCGATCTGCACTTGAAGACGTTTCAAGTGAGATCAAGAGTGCCGGCGGCGAATGCTTAACGCTGGCGGCCGACGTCGCGAACGAGAGTGAAGGCCGACTCGTGATCGACGCTACTATAAACGAGTTTGAGAGGCTCGACGTGTTGGTAAATGCCGCAGGCCACATCTCGACCGGTTCAATAGAAGACACGACGCTCAGTGCGTGGGACGCAATGATGAACGTTAACCTGCGTGCGGTGTTTCAGTTAATGCAGACTGCCACACCACACTTAATAAAGACCAAGGGCAATGTCGTAAACATTTCCAGCGTTACCGGCTTGCGATCCTTTCCCGGGGTGCTGGCTTATTGCGTATCGAAAGCCGGAGTGGATCAGTTGACGCGTTGTGCGGCGCTCGAACTTGCGCCGAAAGGAGTGCGAGTAAATGCAGTGAATCCCGGTGTTGTAATCACGGAGATCCATAAGCGCGGCGGTATGAGCCAGGATAATTACGCGAACTTCCTCGAACACTCCAAGACCACTCACCCTCTGGGACGAGTAGGCAGAGCCAGCGAAGTCGCCGAACTCGTGTTCTATCTCGCTTCCGAAAAAGCTTCGTGGATAACGGGCGCGACTTATCAGATCGACGGCGGGCGGGCTCTGACTTGCGCGCGATAGGGTCGCCGGAATCTAGCCATGCCTTGATCCCTCTCGCAAAAGTCTGGCAACTGTCGCCGGAAGCTCGTCAATCTGTTCAGGTCTCTTAAGAAAAGCATCGACGCCCGCCCGCCAAGCTTGAGTCTCGTAATCACGGGCCGAAAGCATCACGATCGGCGTACGCCGTCGGTTAGTTATCTTGCGGGCACGCTGCACTAATTCAAGACCGCTAAGTCCCGGCACAT
>QHXE01001122.1:0-1818 GCA_003222835.1 Acidobacteriota bacterium
AACTCCCCCGAATTCTGTCGAGCAGCAAATAATCAACCTCGAACGCGAGCGGCTTAAAGCCTTCGCACAAGCTGACAAGGCCGCATTCGAGCGCCTCGTCGCTGATGATCTCACGGTTACACATGGTTACGGCGAAGTTCTAACCAAGGCGCAAGAAGTGGCGGTCATGAGACCTTCCACGCCCGAGCGTCCACTCCCTGCGCTTTCGATCGAAGATCCTAAGGTGAGAGTTTATGGCGATGCAGCAGTCATGACGGGCAGTCTGGTGGAAACTAACCGTGACGGCAGAAGAGAGTTGGTTCTGCGCTTCACTAATACATACGTCAAGCAAAAAGAACAATGGCGAATGGTCGCCGGACAATTGACTACGCTGTCGCGGGAACGCGCTATAGCAAAAGTAGACCCCAAAATCTACGATGCTTATGTCGGGCAGTATCGAAATCCTCGCGGTAGAATTCTCGCCGTTATCAGAGAAGGCGATAGGCTTATGATTGGAGTGGGCGGCCAAAAGGTGGAGATATTTCCCGAATCAGAGACGCAGTTCTTCTTCAAAGGGGATGACGTGCTGCTCGTTTTTGTGAAAGATGAGCAGGGCCAAGTCGTTCGTCTCATCAACCGCCGTCCGAATGGTGACATCGTTCAGGAAACAAAAATCAAATAGGTCCGGCTAATTGTCTTGCTTGGACGTCGCGCCCAACAATTCGTTGGACGCAGAGAACTGCGCTGAATGAAACGCTCTACTCGTCAGATGACCAAACCGCATCCAACTCCATGTTCTAAGAATCTCGAAAACAGGAGCCGAGCATGAAACGCGTTCTATTGACTTTCTCCTTGTTGTTACTCCCTTCGTTTGGTCTAACGCAATCTCCCGCAACAAAACTACCAGCAAAGGTACCGAATCAGCCGCGTTTCGAAATACGCGTGAAGTCGTTTATCGATCTCTACTTCTATGTTTATAAACTATCCTCTGGCGATAATAAGCTTCCGAACATTGATGGCTTTGCGCAGTCCGTCGAAGCTGCCCGCCAGACTCCGCTCTATCCAACGCTTATTGATCTGCTCTTATTCAATTGTGAAAACGCCGCCGACGCGGAGCGGACCTTCTCAAAATTCCCGGAGACTTACAAGACGCGCCAGGGAAGCGTGATTCCCCTGCGTGACAGAGCGGTCCACCTCGCCAGGAGTTTGGCAGTTATCGAGAAACCGTTCCTCGAAGGAATCTGGCCGCAACACAGAGACTCAATTCAGAAGGCTGCGGCGAGCGTGGCGCAAACCCTTGAGCCCAAAGAACAGGAATGTTTCGACTATCTGATCAGACATCTTGGAATGGAAGCCGCACACTACGTCGTTCCAATCTACCTTGTAGCCGAGATGCCGTGGCCGGCAGCATTGACGGCTACCGGTAAAGAGAGCGGCCATGGGGTGTGCGTTGTCAACGTTGGAGCTAGCCAGGGCCCAGACCTTTTTGCGGCGATCCTGCATGAAGCGATTCATGCCCTGGATGCGGAGACCGGCGGCTCAGGCAATGTTCTCATCGAGTTTCAGAATCAATTGTTGAAGAACGGTTTTACCAAGGAGGACTTTGTGGTCCGCAACGCTCCGCATTTTCTGGTTTTCATTCAGAGCATAGAAACTGTTCGAAGGTTTCTGGATTCGTCTTACCAGCCCTACAATGAAGGAGTCTTCGCCCGACCCGGCCTGCAACCGCTAATAAGCGTCGAAAAACCTATTTGGACGGCTTACCTTGATGGAAAGATTTCACGAGCAGAAGCCCTTAATCAGATGGTGGCGGCTTTCGTTAAGGGGCGCGAGAAAGAA
>QHXE01001122.1:1924-3127 GCA_003222835.1 Acidobacteriota bacterium
ATGAACAAGCGAAACCTATTATGAAAAAGATTATCCATCTATTGCTCCTCATCGCATTGTTGGGTGGCACTGTCGCTGCTCAATCCTTGGACTTCAGTAAGCTACGGCGCATGTTCGACTATGACCGACACATGCCGCTTGAGATGAGAGAAGTTGGAATCGAAAACAGAGACGGAATCCAAGTGCATGACATTTCCTACGCGAGTCCGAAAGGCGGAAGGATTACAGGTTACCTCGTCGTTCCTCCCGGTAAAGGCAAATTCGCGGGCATTATCTTTATGCATATGCGTCCGGGAAGCCGAACCATCTTTTTAGACGAAGCCTTATCATATGCGCGCATGGGCGCGGTGTCCTTGCTTATTGATGCACCATTTTCGCGGGCTGGAGAATCGAAACGAGACTTTGACCCGACAGTCACGCATCCTGAAATCGATCGCGATATTTACATCCAAACAGTTATTGATTTGCGTCGGGGCGTGGACTTATTGCTCTCCCGTCGCGACATCGACCGAGAGCGAATTGGCTTCGTCGGCCACAGCTTTGGCGCACACACAGGCGTGTTACTTGCGAGCGTAGAAAAGCGCATCAAGGGGTATGTGATTATGGCAGGGGCCCCAAGCTTGATTGAGTTCTTGCGTACGAGCACGGTTCCGGGCATTGTTGAAGTGCGTAACTCGCTCACGAAACCACAGCAGGTAAACTACTTCACGACGTTGGCTACAGTTGACCCAATAAACTATGTCGCTCATGTTGCGCCGTCAGCATTGTTCTTTCAGTTTGGTAAACGAGATACCAACCCAACAGAACAAAGCGCGGCTAGATACTTTCAAGCCGCAAGCAATCCAAAATCTGTTAAATGGTATGACACAGGACACGCTCTCAACGATGAAGCGCGCCATGATCGGGCTCTGTGGCTGCAAAAGCAATTGGGCTTGGGCAAGTTGAATTAGTTTCTGTAACGGCGCGTCAAACAAGTCGTTGGACGCGAGCGGCGGGAGCGCCTCTCGCAACTTGCGTGATGCGGCGAAGGGTGCTTTGATTCGCGCCGCCGCGTCAACTCAACCGTTGGGTCGTGCGATATTGCCGACTCAAATTTACACCACGGCCGACAGTCCGGCCTTCACTCAGGAGGAATCAATGAAAAGTAAATCTCACCTTCGAACGATCGTCTTTAGTTTGTGCTTTGGCTGTTGTCTCGCGATT
>QHXE01001123.1:0-2030 GCA_003222835.1 Acidobacteriota bacterium
GTTGATCCTCTCGGTGCAGATCTCAATATCCTGCAGGCCGTTGTGCGAACCACTGCTCGTGCCATTGCCTGAGCTTGAAAGAATCTTCACTAGAAGTTCGAGTGATTCTTCTCCTAGACCAGCTAGCTCTTGGATCCGTAGGAACGCGTCTTTCTCTCCTGGGACGAAGAAGCCCTTGACCCGGCGAAACAGATCGCTCAAACTTTGTCCAATTCCGCTAGAGGCTGATAGGGAGACTCCAAGTGTTCAGAATCCAATAGAAAAGAATGCTGTGCCTCGGCGAGGCAGCGGGTCGGACGGTCAGCCCGTCAAAGTATATACCTCTCACGCACCCTGACTTAGAGAAGATCTATGTCGCAAGCCCAGGTTGACCTCACCAAAGCTGACGCTGTAGAGTTCTCGATGAAGGACGAGCCTTGGGTGAAGTACAAGCTTGAGGACGGGACCTCACTCTTCGGCCGACTAATCATCACCAAGATCTTCCGCGGAACCGACTACGACCCGACTGGTCAGCCTGTCTACGCCTGGTCGTCCCAGAACCTCTTCACAACCATTTCTCCAAAAGCATTGAAGAGCACGCCGACAAATCCTCCTCCAACAACACTCGACCCTGGGAGTGTCAACACTACACACGTCGACTTCGAAAGAGTGGGTGCGGAAAGATGGAACGTGTACGAACTCACCGATGGCAGTGTGTTACGAGCCAAGCTTGAGATAACGGGGATTCTACGGACCGACAAGTACGGTCCCGACGGCGAACCGCTCTACGTCGTGAACGCTCAGATGATCCCCCGAATAAAGGTCCCTGAGACACTAATCAAACGACAACAAGCACAAGCATCTAAACAGGATCGAGACCGCAAGGGAATGTATGGCTAGCTCTACTGATAACCCAGATTTCTACTCACGGAACACGATCGAAGCTTGATATTCGCCACTTCAACATACATGAGAGCTAGTCTCTGATGGAATTTTCAGACACTGTCCCGGTTGTGGACGCAGGTTCCACATCAAGCTTGAGAGCAAGAAACTTGTTACCGAACATAGAGAGTCGATAAGGAGAAGCGTGCCTAGTGCCATGGTTGTTAGAAGCGGGATCACGGGTTCAGGCGCATCTCTTACTGTTCAGGAGAGAATTCCAGTACTCGTACAAATGCCAACATTGCGGGCATGAATGGTCGGAGACACATATTGAAGAGCGCAAGGAAGGATGAGACCAGTCAGGCCACAATACCGAACATAGACCCCTCTTGCAGGAGAGCAGCAGCTAGACGCAGACGCCCGAGTAATCTGAACTAGCATTCAACCCGGGACTGAACCAATCCTTGGTCCCGTAAGGCTGTATTTCGAAAAACAGCTTCTTCAGAGTCTTAGGAGAAGGATGGCGTTTGCGATCAGCAGATCTATAATTGTCAATGGGACAGATCTCTTCGCGAATCTGCTGAAGCTGAGCCTCTTTTTCTCTTTGTTGAGAATGTTCAGTGCAACCATGTTGGACGCTGTCCCTATGGGCGTAGCCATTCCGCCTATCCCGGTCCCGACAGCCAACGCCCAGGCTAACGGTGCAATTGAGACTCCTGAAATGCTGGACATTGCTCCAATCACGGGGATGAAGACCGTGACAAGTGGTACATTGTCGACGATCTGGCTGATCAGGGCTGTGCTCCAGAGAACGAGTGTCACCGCTAAGGCTAGGTTTCCGCCGGATTCCTGAACCATCCAGCCTCCTAGCTGGACTAGTAGTCCTGTCTTGGCGAAGCCTGCGACTAGTATGAAGAGGTCTCCGAAGAAGAAGAAAATCTGCCAATCGATTCTGCCTAGGACATCGCGGACTTCGGTGGAGCGGGACGACTCGTAGACGAGGATCAGAAAGGCGGGAGGAGGGTTGCAAGCGCTGCTGAGACTCCGAGAAAAGTGTGGACAAGGAGGAACGTGACAGCCAGTCCAAGTGATGCGAGGTGACCTGGAGGAGACCTCTATCTTTCACGGCGCTCGACGGATTCGGGAGCTGGAGGGGTCCGCGCTGACGA
>QHXE01001123.1:2040-2611 GCA_003222835.1 Acidobacteriota bacterium
CGCGCGTAACTAGATGAGATTGGTGGCAAGATTAAGGCCGCTATAGATACTTCGAGGCGCGGCTAGTTCTTGTCTCTGTAGTTCTCTCGATACCATTCGCATCTATCATTAAGTGGGCAGACTGAACATTTCGGTCCAATAGGTTTGCAGATCAGTTGTCCGAACTTGACGAAAACCTCGTTTAATGGAAGCCAATCTTTCCGGTCAACGATCCTGGTCAGCTCTTCCTCTGTCTCCTCAGGAGTTTTGGTCTTGACCACGCCAAGCCGGTTGAAGATTCTGTGCACGTGGGTGTCGACAGGAATTGCGGGCCGTTTGAATCCGTAGACCAATACGCAGTTTGCCGTTTTCCGGCCGACCGAGGGAAGCCTGAGGAGTTCGTCCATCTGATCTGGGACTTTGCCTCTGTACTCTTTGAGGATGATCTGAGCGACCCGCTTAACGGTCCTAGCCTTGGTCTTATAGAAGCCTACAGGCTTGATGAGTCGAGCGATGGTCCTTGTGTCTGCTTGGGCGAGTTGGGTTGGGCGGGGATACTTGGCGAAGAGACGTGATGATGCTAGTGCGGTGA
>QHXE01000076.1 GCA_003222835.1 Acidobacteriota bacterium
TGGTCGATCAGCACGATCACCCAACCTGGCGGCTTGTTCCCCAAGATCACCGCCAGCATGCACTCGGCCAGGCTGGAAGCGTCAAAGTACTTACATTTCAGGAAGCGCGAGAGCCATTTATAGCTGCTTTTAAACTTCTTGCCCTCGGGTAGGACGCGGGCGATGGAAGTGAGGTGCAGTCCGCCGTAGCCGAAGCGGACGCTCCAGGCCAAGTACAGGAAGGCGCAAGTCAGACGGGCGAGGTTCTTGCGCACCGGGCGGCGAAGGCAGGAAAAGTACGACTCGATGAGGGAACGGATGGAGGCGTGGAGTTCGCGGTCTTGTTGCATCATTAATGATGAAACAATACAAGTTCAAAAAAATAGCCTAAGGATCCGCCCTTAACAATTCGTGATTGAGCTCGCAAATCGCTTCCAACTTGGCCCGCAATCTTCGGTAATTTCGCACCCACCGCTGGACCTGCCCCTTGTGTTGGGCGGGAACCGTGAACTGGCGCGTCCGTCCTCCGGGATAGCCCACCGTGAGGACCCAGACCCGGTGGCCTTCTCCCCGGCGGCACTTCAGGCAACCCCGGCGATGGAAGATCCGGCGATCCAACAGCGAACCTCGCACGATCTCGGCCAGATCGGGCAGTTCGCCGAGGAGTTGCTTTCGTGCCTTGCGAACTTGGCTTTCGTTCATCAATACTAATGAAACAAAAAGACAAAGCCCTGTCAAGACTTTTTCCAAAAAACTGCCCCCAAAAAGTGGGGGAGGGCAAGGCAAGTAGAATTACTGCCGGTTTGCTCGTCATACTCCCGTAAATTGCCACAGACTCTTGTCTTGACAAGCATACTTATGTAGCCGCATGGTTACGCATTATGCGACACCGATCGGTTACGCATGCGGCCGAAGGCGTTTTCCACGCCCTGGCAGATCCGACCCGCCGTGCCGTACTTGATTTGCTGCGGAGCGAGAGCCTGCCTGCCGGGCAAATTGCGCGGTCGTTTCCGACTTCGCGGCCTGCCATTTCCAAGCACCTTCGCTTACTGCGGCTCGCGAACCTCGTTCGCGAACACCGCAGCGGGCGCCATCGCTTCTATCACCTTAATCCCAAGCCGCTCAAGGCTGTGGATCAGTGGTTGGAGCAATACCGCGTCTTTTGGAGCACGAAGCTAGCAGACCTAAAGACGTTCGTCGAATCTGGCCACGTTGAGAAGGTGGGACCCGTTCGAAAAAAAACAAAATGAGACAAGGAGATACTGCAATGAAAGCGACATCAATGGTCACATTGTTTGCGTTGCTACTTTGCACGTCGGCTGGACCGGCGCAGTCAGCCGCACAACAATCGTTCGATGCTTTGAAGGGCCTGACAGGCGAGTGGCGAGGAAAAGACACCTTGGGGCATCAAGTCGAGGTCACGTTCCGCGCCATAAGTGGTGGGTCGGTGCTGCTGAGCGAATTTATGGAACCAAGCCAGAAAGAGGACATGATCACAATGTTCCATGTCGATGGCGATCGTTTGCTGCTCACGCATTATTGTTCAGCGGGCAATCAGCCGCGAATGAAGGGAATCCTCTCGCCAGACGGGAAGACGATCACTTTTGATTTCGTCGATGCAACGAATCTTCCGTCGCCGAAGGCCGGGCACATGAGGCGATTAGTGATTCACATCCTCAGCCCCGACCATCACACGGAAGAATGGACGTTTGTTGAGAACGGAAAAGAAGACACAGTTCTGTCCGACATGCAGCGGACGAAGTCATAGGAGAACGGCCATGAAAAGTTCGAAGGCTTTGTTGGAGCAGGACGAGGTGGTTGTTGAAGTCGAAATCGCGGTGCCGCCTGAGCGCGTTTTCCAGGCCCTCACTGACGCAAAGCAGCTGTTCGCATGGTGGGGCAAGGAGCCTTCCGTAGAACTGTCGGTGTTCCAGATGGATGCAAGACCGGGGGGACGTTGGCGGTTGCAATGCAAGCCAGCTGCAGGTGCCGGCCACGGTGCGGTGGGAGAGCAGCTCCGGCGTAACGGTGCGCGGGAGTTTGAAGCTCATGGCGAGGTCCTGGAATACGTTCCGCCAAGGCTGCCGGTGTGGAGCTGGGTCGCAAATTGGCACGGGCATCCGGCGAATCCGACGACAGTCCGGTGGGACCTAACTCTCACCACGAAAGGGACGCGAGTCCGCGTGACACATAGCGGTCTGACGCAAGAGCCCATCTCTCGCAAAGACTACCAGAGCGGATGGCAAGGTGTGTTACGGTTGCTTATTCAGTTTCTCGAGAAGTAGCAAGTGGTTCCAGCATCCATATCGGGCAGTGGAGATTCATAGGCCAGCAGAATCGGTCTTCCGGGTACATTGTCGGCTACTCTTCCCTAACCTGGTTATGGAAGAGTCGCCCGTGATCCGACCGCATGCCAGGAATGAATTCTATCCTGCTAAACTCTCCGCTATGCGAAGCAGAATCGGCGGGTCCAGTCGGCTTTTTCTGGGAGGGTTTGCCTCTTGCATCTTAAGCATATTGCTCTCCGCGCAGACGATGCCCGACACGAATTGGCCTTACTACGGAGGCGACGCCGGGGGCATGCGCTACTCGCGGCTGACTCAGTTCAATCCGGAGAACGTTTCGAGGCTCAAGATTGCTTGGATTTTTCACACCGGCGACGTTTCCGACGGGAAACACGGCAAACAGAGAAGCGGATTTGAAGCAACGCCAATCCTGGTAGATGGCGTACTGATTTTTACCACCGGCTTCAATCGAGTGATCGCGGTCAATCCCGAGACGGGAAAGCTGCAGTGGGCTTACGACCCCAAGATCGATCCAACGTGGGATTACGGCGATGCTCTGGTGAACCGAGGCGTGGCCACGTGGCTCGACGCGGGCCGCAGCCCGCAGAATGGTGGACCGTGCCGCCGACGCATCTACGAAGCAACGCTGGACGCAAGGCTGATCGCCCTTGATGCAGCGACAGGTGCTGCGTGCACCGACTTCGGCGACAAAGGTGAGGTATCGCTTCGTGACGTACGACTGTACAGGCCTGGCCAATATCACATGACATCGCCACCCGCCGTCATCGACGATTTGGTTGTCGTGGGCTCCGCAATTAACGACAACAATCGCGTGGACATGCCAAGCGGAGTGGTTAGGGCTTTCGACGCACGAACCGGGGCCTTGCGCTGGAGTTGGGACCCAATCGAGAAAAGCAGGCAGGCTGCCGCTAGCCATGACGCTATCGCAAAAACGTGGCAGGCGGGTGCCGGCAATGCGTGGTCCATCATGGCGGTGGACAAGGAACGCGATCTCGTCTTCATTCCTACGGGAAGCGCCAGCCCAGACTATTACGGTGGGCTACGACCCAGCGATGACAAGTGGGCTGATTCGGTAGTTGCCCTGCGCGGAAAGACCGGCGAGTTTGTCTGGGGGTTTCAATTGGTGCACCATGATCTCTGGGACTATGACTCTGCATCACCCCCATTGCTGGCGACGCTTCAGCGTGGTGGTAAGCAGGTTCCGGTTGTAATCCAGGGAAATAAGACTGGTCTTCTCTTTGTTCTACATCGCGAGACCGGTATTCCAGTTTTCCCGGTCGAGGAGCGAGGCGTGCCGCAAAGCGATGTTCCGGGAGAAGTGACGTCACCGACGCAACCTTTTCCCGTGGCCCCTCCTCCACTCGTTCCGCAGAAGCTCTCTGCAAATGCTGTCTTCGGCGTGAATCCGGTGGATCGCGAAAAGTGCCAACGGTGGGTTCGATTACTTCGCAATGAAGGCATCTTTACGCCGCCTAGTCTGCAAGGCACATTGGTGATTCCAGGAAATATCGGCGGCATGACCTGGAGCGGCTATGCCTTCGATCCGGTGAGCAAACTGCTTGTGGTTCCGACAAACAATATTGCGGGCATGGCAAAACTCATCCCGCGCGAGAAATTAGAAGAGGCTGCGCGGAGCGGCGAAGATGGCGACTACGAGCGGCAAACGGGAGCTCCCTATGGAATGTACCGACGCTTTCTGCAGGCTGCATCGGATCTTCCGTGCACCTCGCCGCCGTGGGGGATGTTAAGCGCCGTGGATATGGACCGAGGAACGATCAAGTGGCAGGTTCCACTTGGCTCAATGCAATACTTCGGGGGAAGCCATGAGCCTGTACCCCCGGGTTCGATTGGGTTCGGCGGCCCGATCATCACCTCCAGCGGTTTGGTGTTCATCGCTGGTACTTTCGACCCGTATATTCGCGCCCTCAATGTCCAAACCGGAAAAGAACTGTGGAAGGCGCAACTTCCGGCAAGCGGTAACGCTACACCGATGACATACAGTGTGAATGGCAAACAATACCTTGTCATCGCTGCAGGCGGCCATCCGAAGATCACGGAAGAAGCACTGAATGACGCGTTGGTAGCCTTCACGCTGCCATAGCTATGACGGAACTGTTCTGCCCTGTACACCTGGAGAGGGCAGCAACCATGCGTGCTCCATTCTCTCGGTTACACTACTCTCGATGGATACCATTCGTAATGCATACGACGAGGTATACGCCTACACGATGGGTCGCCCCGAATTTATCCTGCAGCACGTAGTGGACGCGTTCGCCGTACAATCTGCGAACGAGGACGGCAAGCCGATCGGCGTTGTGTTCGGTTTGGTTGGCCTATA
>QHXE01000077.1 GCA_003222835.1 Acidobacteriota bacterium
TGATCGAAGCCCAGTTCGGTCAGAATTCGATCCACGGAAGCGATCTGTTGCTGGTAGCGAGGATTCGCGGCGTCGACCAAGTGAATCAGCAAGCAACTGCCGGCGATCTCTTCGAGCGTGGATCTGAATGCGGCGAGCAAATCCGGCGGCAAATCGCGAATGAAGCCGACAGTGTCGTTGATGATCACTTCCTGTTCACGCGGCAGTCGCAGCCGGCGGGTCGTCGGGTCGAGGGTCGCGAACATTCGCTCTTCAGCCAGAACCTGGCTGGCGGTGAGCGTATTCAGCAATGTTGATTTGCCCGCATTCGTGTATCCAACAATTGAAACGATCGGGACGCCATGGCGCAGGCGTTCCTTGCGCCGCTGTTCCCGACGGGTTCGCTGCGACGCGAGTTCAGTTTCGAGACGATGAATGCGATCGCGCACGCGTCTCCGATCAGTTTCGAGTTTTGTTTCGCCTGGTCCACGGCCGCCAATGCCGCCTGCCAATCTGGAAAATGCTGAATTCTGTCCGACGACCAAGCGCGGCAAAATATATTTGAGTTGGGCTAGCTCGACTTGTATCTTGCCTTCGTGCGATTGTGCGCGCTGGGCAAAGATATCCAGAATCAGTTGGGAGCGATCGACGACTTTTAGATCAGTTACTTCGGAGATCGCGCGAACCTGGGCGGGTTGCAGCTCGCGATCAAAGATGATCGCATCGGCGCCAAGTTGCATTGCGCGAATCAGCAACTCATCGAGCTTGCCTTTTCCCAAAACCGTTCGTGGGTCGATGCTAGGACGTCTCTGGATCATTTCGTCCAGCACAACCACGCCGGCTGATTTTGACAGCTCGTGCAACTCGGCTATCGAATCTTCCGCGTCAGCACGAGGTCCGGTCGAAACGTTAACCAGAATCGCTCTTTCGGCGCCTGAAGCGTAGCGCGCCACGCGGCGGTTACGCGCCATTTCACTTTCCAGCGCGTCCATTAACGCCAGAAAATCGACGTCCAATCGAGACGGCGCCACTGGATCGAGAAACTCGAAATGCTTCGCTTGGCCGTTTGTCCTCAACTCGGCCGCGCTCGATGGCAATAAATGCGCCGAACGAACCACGCCCGGCAATCCCGTCGCTTCATCGACATCGATGGCCGCCATCAAATCCAGTCGCAGCAACGCCAGATCGGTTAAATCATCCCGCGTCAACTCTTCACCACGCAGATGGGTATGCACACAGCGCAGCCCGCGAAAACGATCGCCCGCAACTCGCACTCGTTTGAAATCAGGCATTTCGATTCGGCGCGCATCGCCAACGATCACGTATTCAACATAGCCTTTGCGATCGATCAGCGCGCCAATTTGTCGTCGCGTTTCGTGAGAAAGCTCGCTTAGCTGCCGCGCAAATTCCGGTGTGACAATTTGGTGCGGAGGAATGCGACGTTGGTACAGCCTTTCGATACGCCGTAATTGATTTGCCTTGAGGCCTTGTTTGTTGCCGTGAAGACTTTTCATTCAGTGGACTGCCGGAATTATAGCACTGTCTGATACTTCAGTTGTCGAAGACATGGTGTCAGAACCGCGAGCGGTAGCGACCGGATCATTCAGGCCACCCGGTCCGCGTTCAAGCTCCATCCATGATCCGGTCGCATCCACCACCCCAAGCGGGCTGCCCGCTTGGGGACCCCGGACCGCTCGCGGTTCTGACACAGTGATCGGGCCGGCGAATTAGACATCAACGTCCACTCTAGCTACCATGTACACTTTGATTTGGAAGCGGAATGGCAAAGACCAAACAGATTCAGCATATCGATCCACCCGCCGGCATTTCCGGTGGCGAAGTGATAATCGAAGTCAGCGGCTCAAACGGCAAAGACGGCCAACCTTTACAGGCTTGGTTTGGCGACCAGCAGGCACATGTCGTGGCTGCAACCGGAAGCCGTGCACTGGTCCTGGTTCCCGAACTCGGTAATGGCGCTGAGATTGGAGTTTCGATCGATGAGAATGGAAGATCGGGTAAGACCGTGCAATTCATCACCGGCCGAAAGTTAGCGGGCGACATCCATCCAGTCGCGAACCCGGCTTTCGATCCCACTGAAGGCTCGCTATTTGTCACGAAATCAGGTTCGCGCGGCGAGCATGTTCCAGTGTCGCTCTATCGAATCAGTTCAGATGGGGATATCGAAGAGTTCTCCGGCGATATCATCAATCCTACCAGCATAGCTTTTGATCGAACCGGACGCATGTTCGTTACAAGCAGGCTCGACGGGACCGTTTATCGCGTAACTCCCTTGAAGGAAGTTATCATGTTTGCAGGAGAGTTGGGCATCGCGACGGGCCTTGCCTTCAATCGACACGGAGAGATGTTCGTCGGAGATCGCGGCGGTAAGATTTATCGCGTGAATGAGATTGGCGAAGCGGAGCCGTGGGCCGAACACGAGCCTTCAGTGTCGGCTTATCATTTGGCGTTCGGCCCCGACCATGCGCTTTACGTAACTGGCCCGACGGTTTCTAGTTTCGATTCAATTATGCGCTTCGATGAGGACGGAAAGGGAAGCGTCTTTTATCGCGGTCTCGGACGGCCTCAGGGTTTGGCTTTCGATCGCGATGGGAATCTGTATGTAGCAGCTTCGTTACGAGGGCGCCGCGGCATCGTGCGTATTTCGCTGGACGGCAGCGACGCAAGAATTGTGCTCGCGGGAATGAATCTCGTTGGTCTAGCATTCGGTCCGAACGGCGAGATAGCCGTGGCAACTAATGAAGCGGTGTATAGCTTGCCGCTCGGAATTTACGGAGCGCTTCTGGATTAGGTTTTGACTCTCAAAAGCCGCAATGTTACTTTGAGCCTTCTTTTGAATCTATCTTGATCACCTCCGGACTAATCGCCCAGCTCGTCATCTACATGGTCGTGTTGCTGTTTGCTATTTCGGCACACGAAGCAGCGCACGCCTGGATGTCCAACAGATTCGGCGACGATACAGCTAGACTACTTGGCCGCATCACGCTCAATCCGGTTGCCCACACTGATCCCATCGGGACGCTGCTGATTCCGATCGCGAGTTTCATCTTCGGAAGCATGGGCGGTGGTATGGCGAGGATTCCCCTGATTGGCTGGGGTAAACCGACGCCGGTGAATCCGTTGCGTTGGCGGCGCAAAGACTTGGCGAACGTGATGGTCTCGATTGCCGGCATTCTGGCGAACCTGACGATTGCGATCGTCGCTCTGGTTCTCTTCAAGATAGCTTTTCAGTATTCGCATTTGTTCGACGAGGGGGCCGCACTCTCTTCGGTGTCCGAACCGGTCGGGCTATTTCTTTTCACTTGTCTGCGAGTTAATGTGTCCCTCGCTGTCTTTAACCTGGTTCCGATTCCACCGCTTGATGGCAGCAAAGTGCTCTGGACGCTCCTGCCCGACAGTATGAAACCTGCCCTCGAAGCCCTGGAGCGCTTTGGTTTCATAATTCTGCTGTTGATGGTCAGTTCCGGCGTCTTAAACACACTGTTTGCACCGGTCATGAGATTGGTTCTTTACCTTCTCGAACTCTGACAGTACCCTGATGCGTAAGCGAATCTTTAGCGGCGTTCAACCGACCGGCAACATTCATCTCGGCAATTATCTTGGCGCGTTACGAAATTGGGTGGCGCTGCAAACGGAGTACGAGAGTTTCTTCTGCATCGTCAATTTGCACGCGATCACCAACGCGCAAGATCCAAAAACTCTCGCCGAGAAAACACGCGAGCTGGCGCGCATTTACCTGGCCGTCGGAATTGATCCGAATGTCTCGACGATCTTTGTGCAGTCCGACGTTTCGGAACACCCACAGCTGACCTGGTTGCTGAACTGTATTACTCGCATGTCGGAACTCGAACGAATGACGCAGTTCAAGGACAAGGCGCGCAAGCAGCAGGAGAACGTCGGCGTCGGCCTGTTCGATTATCCAGTGTTGATGGCCTCAGACATTCTGCTTTATCAAACAGACCTCGTTCCGGTGGGCGAGGATCAAAAGCAGCATCTGGAATTGACCCGCGACCTCGCGATTCGATTCAATCGCGATTATGGCGAGATGTTTCGCGTGCCCGAAGCGTTCATTCCCAAGGTCGGCGCGCGCATCATGTCTCTGGCCGACCCGACAAAGAAGATGTCGAAGTCCGATGAAGAGACTGAAGCCGGTTGTATCATGCTGCTTGACGACGCTGATGCCGTGCGTCGCAAATTCAAACGCGCCGTGACTGATTCAGGCACGGAGATTCGGTTCGTCTCGACCCGGCCGGCGATAAATAACCTGCTCACTATTTATCGGTTGCTCACTCAGAAGAGTCCTGAAGAAATTGAGGAACACTTTGCCGGCAAAGGTTATGCGCAACTGAAAGCAGAGTTGGCCGAAATTACCACCGAATTCCTGCAACCATTTCAGGAGCGCGTGCGTGGTATCGATGATGATAAACTGGACGAGATTCTGAAAGCAGGGGCCGCGCGCGCGCAATCGATCGCCGGCCCGACGCTTGATCAAGTCAAACGGAATATGGGCTTGATTGGAGCGAAGAATGGTTGATACTCCCTCTCCCTTTGGGAGAGGGCTGGGGTGAGGGTTTAGCTGCAACCGAAAAACACCTCATCAATCGTTGGCTTTTGTATGGGCAGAAGGAAGAGAGAAAAAGAGCAGCCGAGTTTCTGTGTTGCAGCTAAGCCCTCACCCTAACCCTCTCCCAAAAGGGAGAGGGAATTAGATTCTAAACCGTGATGGAAGACACCGCTCAAGTTGACAAGAGTGCGACGCCTGCGGCGAAAGAAACTCCCGCCACTATAAATGTCGCCGGCGCCAGTCCGGAGATCGCCACCGATCGCGATAACGATCAATTAAAGATCACGCTTGGTGAGTTCGAAGGTCCCCTCGACCTGCTGCTGTACCTGATTCGCCAGGAGCAAATAAACATCTACGACATACCGATCGCCCGCATCACGGATGAATATCTCCGCTATCTGAATCTTATGCAGGAGCTGGATCTGACGATGGCCGGCGATTTCCTGGTGATGGCTGCCCAGCTAATCGAATTAAAGTCGCGAATGCTTTTGCCGCGAGATCCGCTTGCCGAAGCGGACGAAGAAATCGATCTGCGCGCCGAGTTGGTAAATCTGCTACTCGAACACGAAAAATTCAAAGCTGCGGCGGAGATGCTCTGAGAATAATCCGGAGGTCGCAGTTGGTTTGTTTGATCTGTTGCGCGTGTTTCAGGAGATTCTCGCCCGGAAAAAAGAAGAGATCATGATGGAGATCGAGCGCGAGGAAGTCACCATGGCTGAGATGATCGAGCGCTTGCGGAACATGGTGCGCTCCGCCGGCGAGTTGAATTTGATGAGGTTTTTCGAGCGCGCCAGCTCGCGACGAGAGTTGGTTACCGCGTTTCTGTCGGTGCTTGAATTGGTAAGAATGAGCGAGATCTCGTTACTGCAGCACGAAACGTTTGGTGAAATCGTTGCGCGGTCAGCGAGCCCAGCATAGTTACCGAAACTGCGAGCGGTAGCGACCGGCGCAAGCGTTATGAGCAAAGCAAAAGCAGCAAGTGAAGCCGCAGCGGAGTCAATCGCGCATGAAGACAGCGCCATCGAAGGCCGGCGCTCAATTAGCAGCGCCGAACTTAAGTCGATTGTTGAGGCGCTGATCTTTGTCGCGGATGAGCCCATCAACGCCAAAACGATTGCCGATGTAATCGATGCCGATCGAGCGGCCGTTGAGAAGGCAGTCGCGGAATTGGCCGAAGAATACGATGCTCGCGCAAGTGGTTTGCAGTTGCGCGAGATTGCCGGGGGCTGGCAAATCGCGACTCGGCCCGAGCACCACGAAAATGTGCGCGCGTATCTGAAATCGAAGCCAAGCGCGAAGCTGTCGCTGGCTTCGCTGGAAACGTTGGCAGTCATCGCTTATAAACAACCCGTGACCGTGCCCGAGATTCTCGAGATTCGTGGTGTGCAATCGCCATCGGCCATCAAAACGCTTCTCGATAAACGGCTGATCGTAGCGAAGGGCAGAAAGGAAACTGTGGGCCGCCCGATGATGTATGGCACGTCGAAAGAGTTTCTGATTCAATTTGGGTTGAAAGATCTTTCCGAGCTTCCGAGCGTCGAAGACTTTCAGGACTTAGCCGGCGGATCCGATTCGTAAAAGAGGTCCGAGGTTCCGGACAT
>QHXE01000078.1 GCA_003222835.1 Acidobacteriota bacterium
ATTACTTCAATCCAACCCGCGCGCTCAGGTCTCGTTTGTTCGGTGGGATTTTGTACTTGAACTTCCTCCGGTTCAATCATTCTGGATGATGTGGCAGCTTTCATAGATCCTTAGTAAGCCCCTTTCTCTGAAATCAAATTCAACCCCGGAACGCTCTCGAAATCTGCGGAGTTGTGAGTCAGGAGGGGAACGTCGAGGAGCGCTGCTGTAGCTGCAACCCAACCGTCGGAAGTTGCAATCGGGCGACCTCTGCGACGTGCTCCATCGACCACCTCAGCCCATTTGCGACAGAGGAGCGATGAGGTCGAATGGACCACGTATCGACGAAGATATTTCATCAAGTGCTGGCGCTTGCGCGAGCCCCAATTGCGCGCTAGGGTCCATCGCTCCAATTCAGCCAGAGTCATAAATGAAATGATCGGCAATTGGTTTGAGAGGTAAGGAAGATAGGAAGCGCCGCGGCCGTCGTCCTTGTAAAGAAAGGAAACGACGTCAGTGTCAATAAGCACGGCCACTACTAGACGCCTCGCGCCAGATCTTCGTCATGCCAGTCACGCAGCAATTTCAGCAGATCGTCAACGTCATCCTTACCGGTGTCTTCCGGCGCTGGCGAACCCCACAATTCGCTCGCGTCTTTCATTGGCTGCACACCTTGCTGCTCCGCTAGCTCTTTTAATTGCGCGCGCGCTTCTGCTGTATCGTTACCGCGATCGATAGTCTCCTCGAGCATTAGGTTTGCTTGACTCATCGTGCTCTTTCTCTCTTCAAATCGAATTCTACCACGAACAGTGCTTACATAAGCCGCCCAAAACCACCGCCGCCGGGCGTTTCGATGCGCACACGATCGCCCGCTTCCACTTGCCAGCTTCCTTTTGAAGTTAGCTCTTCCTCGCTTCCATCGGTGCGAATGATAAAGGCGCGGCCGCGCTTGCCGTCTGCGCCGCCGTGCAATCCATAAGGCGCGCGCTTGCGACGATCAGAGAGTAAGGACATGCGGGCGGGCGCCAGTACTTCGATCTCGCGAATGGCTCCATCGCCTCCTTTGTACTTGCCGATTCCGCCCGAACTTTCGCGGATACGATATTGCCGCACGCGCAGGGGATAAGCATACTCCAGCGCCTCAGCCGGTGTATTCAAGCTATTAGTCATGTGCGTATGCGTGGCGCTCATGCCGTCAAGCGAAGGCCGCGCGCCCATGCCGCCGGCGACAGTTTCGTAGTAAGAGAATTCTGCGCCCGTGCGCGGATCGATGCCGCCAATCGTCAAGTTGTTCATTGTGCCCTGGCTCGCAGCCGGAACGCGTTCGGGAATCGCTTGCGCCAGGGCTTTGAATACGGTGTCGACGATGCGCTGCGACGTCTCTACGTTTCCACCGGCAACCGACGCCGGATGATTGGCATTGACGATCGTTCCCTTCGGCGCGACAACTTCAATTGGCTCCATCAGCCCTGCGCTGGCCGGCACATCGGCGCCGACCAGGCAGCGGAAGCAGTACGAGACTGCCGAGACTGTGATTGCTTCGACGGCATTAATCGCGCCGGCCACTTGCAGGGCGCTGCCGGTAAAATCAACCAACGCGCGATCGCCTCTGATCGTTATGCGCACGCGAATCGGAATTTCACTTTCCTTGATGCCGTCGTCATCGAGCGCGTCTTCGGCCTCGTAGCTGCCATCAGGAATCGCCTTGATGGCGTGACGCATCATGCGCCATGAATACGAGATCAAATGCGCTGCGTAGTTGCCTGCTTCCTTCGCGCCCCGACGTGCGACAATTTCGAGCAGACGCGCCTCTCCAGTCTTAAGCGATCCAATCTGAGCTTCAAAATCCGCTTGCCGTTCTTTGTTGCTGCGCACGTTCGCGAGAATCAACTTCATCACGTCATCGCAAATTTCGCCGCCGCGCGCCAAATGGATTGGGGGAATACGCACGCCTTCACCATAAATGTCGGTCGCCAGACCCATCGAACCCGGCGTCGCGCCGCCGATGTCGGCGTGGTGGGCTCGGTTGGCGACGAAGAACAGGGGTCGGGGATCTGGGGACAGGGGCCGGTTCTTTCTCCTTACTGACCCCGGGCCCCCGATCCCTGACCCCTTTCCGAAGACTCCCGTCACCAACGTTACATCCGGGAGATGCGTGCCGCCGGCAAACGGGTCGTTCAACGCGACCACGTCGCCCGGGCCGATCTCAACTGCGCGCAAAGCCGCGGCGACAGCCATCGGCATCGAACCGAGATGTACCGGCATGTGATCGCCTTGCGCGATCACGCGACCCGATGAATCGAAAACTGCGCACGAATAATCTCGCCGCTCTTTGATGTTCGGCGAGAACGCCGTGCGCCGCAGCGCGACGCCCATCTCTTCCGCTACTGAAGTGTAGAGCGCGCGATAGATTTCAAGCGTTGTAGGATCGAATTTCTTCATTACCTCATCAAAAGAAACGTTGCCGGCGAGTACTCAAGTCTAGCAACCGCATGGCCAGGAAGGGTGGCTTGCCCCCGCTTGATCCCTTGTCATTGTGGTTAGCCAACAAAGAACAGCGGGGGCAAGCCACCCTTCCTGACCATGAGGTTACCTAAGTTGATCTCAAAAATCATGCTGACGATTTCCTGAGATCGATTGTCAAATTTCCATAAGAATCCAGTTCCGCTCCGGTTGCATCGGGAACCAACGTGGTTGCCGAATACTCCGTCAGAATGCAGGGCGCACGCAATTTGGAGCCGACGGGAAGCTCTTCCCGCCGATAAACAGCAACGCGCAATTTCTTTCGATCGAAATATGTTTGTGCGAAATCATGCGGGTTAGCAAAGCTCTTTGACGACGGAGCGCTTGAACGACGAGCCTTCAGTTTTTCGACCACGCCGATCGAACGCACGCGCGCGCTCACAATCTCGACGATGTTCTTTTCCTGTGCATAGCCGTAACGTGCGCGATGCGCGCGATGAAAGGCCGTCGCGATGTCACCGCGCGTTTGGTTGATGTGGAGTTCGAACGACTGGCCCTGGTAGCGCGCGGCCAGAGATCGTTCGTGACGCTGTTTCGAGTCTTCCAAACCTTCACGTCGGAGAATGGCGTGCGCCTGTTTTTCCATATCCTGAAACACGCGCTCAAGTTTTGGCGCGACGCCGCGCGACGCTTCGAGCATTAGAGTGCGGCTTTGGTCTTTAACGACGTCGGCAGTCACAACGCCAATTGCCGACAGTGCTCCAGGCGAAGAAGGCAAGAGTACGCGAGGAATTTGCAGTGCCCGCGCCAACGTTATAGCGTGCAAGCCTCCCGCGCCACCGAAAGGAAGCAACGTGAATTCGCGTGGGTCGAAGCCGCGCTCGACTGAGATGTGGCGCAGCGCGCGTTCCATGTTCGTCGTCACGACATCGAGCACACCTTGAGCAGCATCGATCGCGCTCACTTTTCTTTGCGCGGCTCTGCTCATTTCCGCAGCGAGCATGTCGAGAGCGGTCCGCGCCCGCTTTTCATCGAGTTTGAATTCGCCGCCGAGCAACGCAGCGCCTGGAAAATGACCGAGCACCACGTGCGCATCTGTGACCGTCGACAGAAACGACTTGCCATAGCAGGCAGGACCAGGATCAGCTCCGGCAGATTCCGGGCCCACGCGTAACGATCCACCTTCATCGACGCGCGCAATCGATCCACCGCCGGCGCCGACGGTATGAACGTCCATCATTGGGACGGCCACTGGGACGCCCGCGACGATTGCCTCGTTAGTCAAACGCATGCCGTGGCGATCGCACAAGGCGACGTCCGTCGATGTGCCGCCCATATCGAAGGTAATAATGTTTTCAAAACCGGCTCTCAGCGCCGCCCGCAAGGCGCCCACAACGCCACCCGCCGGGCCGGAGAGAATAGTGCGCACCGGTTCTTCGGCGGCGGCGGCAGCGGAGATGCTGCCGCCGGATGATTGCATGACGCGCAAACGAAAAGATGATCTTTGATCTTTGGCCTTTGGCCTTTGAACTTTGGTTTCTTCGGCGGCGCTCTCGCTCAGCCGCGCGAGATAGCGGCTCATCAACGGTTGGAGATAAGCATTGACGGCGACCGTCGAAGTTCGTTCGTACTCGCGATATTCAGGAAGGATTTGATGTGAAATGGAAAGCGGTAGATTTAAATTTCTCAGCGCTTTTGCTATTCGCTGTTCGTGATTGGGACGAGCGAAGGAAAAGAGCAACGAGACGGCGATCGATTCACATCCGGCCTGGCGAAGCTTCTCGGCCAACGCGTTAACTTCCGTATCGTTGAGCGCCTCAACGACTTCACCCGAAGCCGCAACCCGCTCACCTATTCCAAATCTCAATTCACTCGGAACTAACGGTGGCGGCTTGACTGCGTTCAGGTTGTAAAGCTCGGGCCGCGCTTGACGACCAATCTCGATCACATCTTCGAATCCCGCGGTCGTCACTAATGCGGTGCGCGCGCCGCGCCGTTGCAACAGCGCATTGGTTCCCACCGTCGTTCCATGTACAACTTCAATTTCGCTTAGGCGCGAAACCGTCTCCGCAGCGATTCGTCTCAGACCTTCGATAATCGCGCGCGAAGGATCGTCGGGAGTCGAGGCGAGCTTGAAAATCCGCAGTTCCCCTTCGGCTTCAAAAACAAAATCAGTGAAGGTGCCGCCGGTGTCGACTCCGACCCGGGTGCGCGCGCCTCTGGCGCGCTGCACGCCGGAGGCGTGCGTACCGCGTCTCGGACGATTGTTCTTTGGTCTCATCGGCTAGGACGGAAGATGTATCTTGCCTTGAAAGGTAGGCGCGCGGCGCGCAAGCTTCTTGCTCAGGTCGGTGCTGAATACCGCCTGCATTGCGAATTACATGCTGGGATTCCGATTCAGAAGTTTCTCGATTTCTTTCTTTGACCAACTTAACTGACCTCGCCGATAAAGTTTCCATCCTGCAACTGGGCGACTTCTTTGCCATTATTTTCGACCCCGAGACGCCCGTCGTAGATCAGCATAACTTCGGCTAATGGCTGGCCTTCGGTGGTGAGTACCTGACCCGGCTTGGCTGTCCGCCACTCTCCGATGCGCATCAATTTCATAAATTCGAACGGTGCGAAGTTCTTGAAAAGCGTTTCGTGCAGCTCTTTCTCTTCGTCTGTGAACTGAATGCCGCTGCGTTCGCGAATGATAATGGCACATTGGACGATGTTGATGGCGGCAAACAAAACGTTCCAATAGA
>QHXE01000079.1 GCA_003222835.1 Acidobacteriota bacterium
ACTCCCGGGCCGCACATAGTGACTGACGTCGGCGATCGCGACGATCAGGCGAAAGCCCCCCGGGTGTGGCTCGGCATACACCGCATCGTCGAAATCGCGCGCATCCTCACCGTCGATGGTGACCAGTGGCAGCTCGCGCAGGTCCACGCGCGCGTTCGCTTCGCGCGCATCGACCTGCTCACCGTGTGCCTGTGCCTCACGCAGCGCCGCGGCCGGAAACTCGTGCGGCAGATCGAAGCGTGCGATCGCCGACTCGGTAGCGAGCTCGACCGGCCGATCCGGATCCAGACGCTTGCCGATCACCGCCTGGGCGGAAGAAGCGGAGCCGGCGTGACGCGTGATCCGGGCAATCACCCAATCGCCGTTGCGCGCGCCGTGCAGGTCCTGCGGCGCCACCGCACAACGCAGCTGCAGGCGCCGATCCGCGGCGTTCACCCAAGCGCTGCGGCCCTGCACCTCCACGGTGCCGAGAAACGCGCTCACCCCGCGCTCCAACACCTGCTGCACGGCGCCCGACCAGCGATCGCTCGCATCACGCGACACCTTCACGCGCAGCCGGTCGCCGTGCATGACGCCACGCATCTCCGGCGGCGGCAGAAACACGCTCTCCTTGAACCCTTCAACGCGCAGGAAG
Organism: Acidobacteriota bacterium; assembly: GCA_003222835.1. Next base: position 635 of record QHXE01000079.1, read on the forward strand.
CCGTAGCCGGCGCGATTGGCGCTGACCGTGCCCTCCACCACCGAGCCGGGACTCACTTTGGAATCAGGCGGCGCCGATCGTCCCGCGCGCCCGCTTGCGCGCGTGCCGTGGGCTGCGGCCGCGCCTTGCCCGGCGCTCCTGGATTTGGAGCCGGGCGTCCTCGGGCTGCGGGTCTGCGAGGCGGCGCTCGCGCCGCGCTCGCCCCGTCCGAACTTTCCTCTACGTGGCGTCAATTGACAGCCCCCGGACCCCTGCGTACATTTCGCGGCCTTCCTCGCCTGCCCGGGTGGCGGAATTGGTAGACGCACTAGTTTCAGGTACTAGCGGGTAACACCGTGGAGGTTCGAGTCCTCTCCCGGGCATTCTAATCAATAAATTACGATACATTATTAATGTATTTTCTCTAATAGCAATCCATCGCTTGCGCGCTGAATTCGTGCGAAGTGAGCGGATTAAACTCCGCGATTCTACGCACTCTGGCCGAGTGCAGCGTGCTAGTTCGCCTGAGGGTTGCGATCGCTCGCCTCCGTTCGTGCCGCCTGAGCGCAGTCAAAGAGGACTCTGCTTTCGACTACGCAGCGCACTCGATGCTGCGGGGCCAACCCTGAGTAGCGGCGGCTCGCTCACCGCCATGCTGAAACCTCGCCGAAAAGCTCCAACCTGACATTCCGACTCTGGCTGCCAGCGAAGCCACTTTCCAGGCGGCCTTCGCTTTTTGCTGAATCGCGGATTCCGGTTAGAGCGTGGGCATCAAGCCTTGCTCAGTCCGTCCTGGGAACGGGCCGTTCTTGCTCGGTGCGCGGCAGCTTTTGCCCGGTTTCCGCAAACCGCCATCCTGCACCACCGGCGTGCATGGGTTTTCGTGCGATCGTAGAACACCAGTATGCAGCCGTCTCCCTCACAACGCCGCACGAGCCGAAAGTCGGTATTGCAAATGAGATCGCTGATGGTTTCCGCAATGGGCTGCAATAGTCGATCCGGGGTTGTCCACCTTCGAATCTGAATCGATTGCAGTGGGCGCGAGCGCCCCGCTCCGCCCGCTTTGGTCAAGGCTGGCGCAATCTGTCGGTAGGTGTCGTCGCGAGCCAAGAGCCGATTCAGCGAACCGAGTTCAACGAAAGCATCCCGGTCGATTTCCCTTCCGGCATGTCTGTCGACAAACTCACCCAACCACTTGCGCAGCTCCCGTGCTTGCTCGGCAACCCGATCCAAGTTCCCCCCGGCCTCTCCACGGCGACGAAGCCGCCGCGCGACTGAGGCATCGATTGCGCCGGCCTCAGTCAACCAGGCGAGCAGCCCGGCCCCGTCGTTCAGCCAATCCTCGGGTTCCCCGCTTGACCCAACCTGGCTGTTCAGGAAGTCGAGTGCAAGGTGGTCGCCGACTAGGTAAGGCTTGGGGTGTCGTTCCGCCATGTCGTGCTCTACCGCTGTCGATGCGCCGTCCAACTTCCATATAACCTGTAAAACATCTCTTGACAAGTTATCAAGATAACCTGTAAACAGGCTACACACAGGTTACTGATAAGGATACGCCTTTGAGCGCGGCATTGCCCGCTGGACATCCAGCGCTTCGGCGGCGAGAGGCTGAAATCGAAGCTCGTGTCGGTGTGCTCGAATTACACGCCGCTCCTCAGCCGGCCCCCGCCGCAACGGGCATCGTAAACGCCACGACAGGCCGCTCACCGTACTGCAAGCACGACTATGAGATCGCCCACCAGCCAAGAAGGAAGCGTTGAGCCATGGTTCGATGGCGACCGCAGCGCTCCGGCCGTGTTGCTCCTCCACGGCTTTCCGACATCCTCCCATATGTTCCGAAACCTGATTCCGCGCCTCGCGGAGCACTATCGCGTGGTGGCGCCGGATCTCCCGGGATTCGGCTTCTCGCTCGCGCCGGAACACGGTCCCTTCCGGCACACGTTTGACGATCTCGCTGCCGTTGTCGATCGGCTGACGCAGGTGCTTGGCCTGAAGGATTACGCCATCTACGTCTTCGACTACGGTGCGCCGGTGGGATTTCGCTTGGCGCTCCAACACCCCGACCGAATTACCGCAATCATTTCGCAGAACGGCAATGCCTTCTTTGAGGGCCTCAGCGACGGCTGGAACCCGATTCAGAAATACTGGAAGGAGCCTACGGCCGAGAATCGGGAGGCGTTACGTGCCCTTCTGACCTCGCAAGCGACCAAGTGGCAGTACCTGCACGGCGTCGCCGACGAATCGCTCGTCGCACCTGAGGCCTACGTGCTCGATTCAGCGTTGCTCGCACGGCCGGGAAACGACGAGATTCAGCTGAATCTGTTTCTCGACTACGCGAACAACGTCGCGCTCTATCCCAAGTTCCAGGAATATTTCCGCGCCAAGCAGCCGCCGCTGCTCGCTGTGTGGGGCAAGAACGATCCGTTCTTCCTGCCCGCGGGCGCACACGCCTTCAAGCGCGATAACCCGAACGCTGAAGTGCAGCTCTTCGACACCGGTCACTTCGCGCTCGAGACCCATCTTGAAGAGATCGCAGCCGCAATCACCGACTTCCTCGGGCGGCGGCTCCCGCGATCGACGACCCGCAAATAATCCACTACCTCAGACAAGGAGACAGCGGCATGCGTGCCATTGTGATCAACGAGTACGGTGGTCCGGAACAACTCATCATTAAAGATCTTCCGGAGCCCAAACCTGAACCGGGTCAAGTCGTGATCGAGGTCAAGGCATTTGGACTCAATCACGCTGAAACCTACATGCGCAAAGGCTTGTGGGGCGAGGTCGCCAAAGTCACCGGTATCGAGTGCGTCGGCGTTGTCAAAGCCGATCCCGCCGGGAACTTCGCGCAAGGCCAAAAGGTCATCGCCATCATGGGTGGAATGGGTCGAGTGATCAACGGTAGCTACGCTGAATACACGCGATTGCCCTCGACCAACGTCGTAGCGGTCAACTCGGCGTTACCATGGCACGAGTTAACTGCGATTCCCGAGTGCTACGCAACCGCGTGGGCGTGTCTGTTTGGTAATCTTGACATCAAGCGCGGACAGACACTCCTGATCAGAGGGGCGACCTCGGCGCTCGGCCAGGCAGCATTAAACATCGCCGCGCACGCAGGCGCTCGGGTCATCGCCACGACACGCAGCCCCGAGCGGCTGGTGAAGCTTGAGTCACTGGGGGCTGAAACCGCTCTCGTCGACGCGCACGACCTCTCGCGCCGCGTCCGGGACAATCACTCGGCCGGTATTGACGCGGTACTGGATCTCGTCGGCAACAGCACGCTGCTCAATTCACTCGCGATGGTACGGCGGCACGGGCGAGTGTGTCAGGCCGGATTCCTCGGTGGTCTCTCGCCGCTCGAATCGTTCAATCCACTGCTACAGGTACCGAGCGGCGTGCACTTCAGTTTTTTTGGCAGCTTCGTGTTCGGAACACCTGAGTTTCCCCTGTCCGATATCCCTTTCCAGCAGATTGTTGATCGCGCCGCGAACGGTGTCTACCAGGCAAAGCCCGTCAGAACCTTTATGTTCGATGAGATTCGGGATGCTCACCGGCTTATGGAGTCGAACCAGGCGAATGGAAAAATTGTCGTGAAAGTGGCGTCAGGGTGAGTTCTCGAATCACCCTCGATCCGGGTCGATCGCTGTGACGATCCGTCGGGCAAGTTCCACGGAAGACTCACGCGGCCGACTGGTGCGATGGACCTCTAGGGCGCGCCGCGCTTCCCCGGCACGCCGTACCGCCGTTCGCACCTCTTCAAATGACACCGCCCGATCCGCGAATTCGAGTGCGTCGGGGCGAGCCCGTCCAAGACGCACAGCGGCCGTTACACGGCGATTGCATCGGCAGGCTGCGTCATCAGACACGAGGCCACAATACGAACGTGTAAACGCGAGGATCGCACTTCGTGCGCGCTCGAGTCGCTTGCGCAGCACACTTGGATCGACGTCAAGCGCTTCGGCGGCTTCGCCCCCTGGAAGGTCGAGAATCTCACCAAGGATGTAGGCGAGACGGTGCGGCCGGTCAAGGCATTGGAGCATCGCCAGCGTGCAGCCGATCTTGACTTCCTCAATGAGCATCGACCGCTCGCTCTCGCCGGGGCCATC
>QHXE01000080.1 GCA_003222835.1 Acidobacteriota bacterium
ATTTGGGAGTCGAAGTGGCATCAGTCCGTCTCCAAGAAATGAGAACCGCCGAACGGTTGAGTTGACGCGGCGGCGCGGGTCAAAGCACCATCCGCCGCACCGAGCAAGTTGAGAAGCACGCTCCCGCCGCTCGCGTCCAACGATTTATAGGCACGCGAATACGGGAACCGATTACTTGAGTAAGTACTCTTTCATGAACAGCACCGTTGCATATAGTTGAAAGTCGCGGTTCTGCTTCTTAGCAAAGCCGTGTCCTTCATCTTTGGCCATCAAGTACCAGACAGGCGTACCGTTCTTGCGTACCGTTCTTACGATCTGCTGCGATTCGCTCAGAGGCACGCGCGGGTCGTTGCCACCCTGCACGACAAAAAGCGGCTTGATGATCTTGTCAGCATTGTTAAGCGGGGCAATACGATTTAAGAATTCGCGCATCTTCGGATCGCGCTCGTCGCCGTATTCAACCCGCCGTAGATCGCGGCGATACGCCGAAGTGTTTTCCAGAAAGGTGACGAGATTTGATGGCCCGACAACATCGAGGGCGCAACGAATACCATTCGCATAAAACGTGGCCACGGCCAGCGTCATGTGGCCGCCATAGCTTCCGCCGGTCACCATTATTCTGTCGGGATCCAGATCGGGACGCGTCTTGATCCAATCGAGCAAGGAAGCGATGTCTTTGTAAGAACCCTCGCGCAGGAAACCATTGTCGAGCGTAACAAAAGTTTTCCCGTAACCAGTTGAACCGCGCACGTTGGGTTGAATGACCGCAGTGCCCAACTCGTTGACGAAGTAATTATTTTCAGCCTGGAACCAGGGCCGCGATTGACCCTCGGGGCCGCCGTGAATATCGATAATGACGGGACGCTTACCCGAAAATTTCGATGGCGGTTTGTAATACAAGCCAGAAATCATTTTGTCGTCGAAGGTTTTCCAGCGCACGACTTCCGGCAGAGAGAATGTCTGCGTATTGATTCCGCCCGTTTCGCTTTCAGTCCAGCGTTCGGTCTTTCCAGTCTTCATATCGAACGAATAAGTATCGTAAGTAGCGCGCGCCGATTCCATAGCGAACCCCAAATCGCGATTGTTCCTATGCCATTCAAGCGCGCTGATAACGCCTGCCGACAATTTCGACGCAGGCATTTCTTTGCGGCGTGCTGTGTCAAACAGGTAAAGAACGCTCAGTCCGTTTTCGTTCGTGACGAAAGCGATTGTTTTGCCGTCCCATGAGAGAGTAAAGAACTCCACATCCCAAATGATCGAAGGAGTTAGGTAAGTGTGTTTCTTTGTCGCCAAATCGATGTATGCGAGACGTTGAAATTCCGAATCGCGATCAGTCGTGACGTAAATTCCTTTTCCGTCTTTGCTGAACTGGGCCGAGCCGTAGAGAACCTTAACCGGCTCGCCTTTAGGCGTAATGAGCGTCTTGTTGCCCGTCGCCACGTCCATCAACCAAAGGTAACTTTCATTTGCCGAGATGGATTCGCCGATGAGCATTTGCTTGTCGTCAGGCGAGAACTCGTAGACACCCCAGCCACCGCCTTTCAGTTGAGCGACCATTCGATCGGATTTTGGATCTGCCGGATTCAACATCCAGATGTCCACGTCTTCGCCATTGCGGCGCGTTGATTCATAGGCATATCGATCACCGGCGTTAGCCCACACGCCTCCGGTGTTGCGGGACTTACCATCCGTCAACAGTGTGATCGCGCCGGTAGCAAAATCGTAACGATACTTTTGGTAGTTTTCATTGCCGCCGGAACCCTTGCTGAAAACGAAATAATCACCACGTGTGGGTTGATAGCTGGCGCCGCTCGCGCTGTCTTTGAAAAAAGTGAGTTGCGTGCGCGCGCCGCCGGGAAACTTGACGAGGTGAATTTGAGACGTGTCGGCAAAGCGAGTGCTGATTAGCATCTCGCGCTTGGTCGGATGCCAATTAGAGAGTCCAGCATAGCGAAATTCGGTGTACCGGTTGATCTCTTCGGCCATCGCCGCAGGAATTTTGGGAATACCTTCAACGACCAGATTATCAGCAGGCGATAACACATCGCTCTGCGCAGCAACTACCGTGACACTTGCCGCAAAGAGCAAAGCGAGCATTACCTTCATGAATCTTTTCACATTCACCTCCAGTTAATAACGCAAATTCATCTCGGTCGATTAAAGTAGAGCCGAACGTCAGAGTTCAGGTGGCCGCGCAAGCAGCCTTCAGCCTTCGATTCTATCTTTGAAGTTGAGAAGCATTCAATCGCGGCTCACCTGCAACGACTTGTTCGGTGGCGGGAACTTGGGAACTTGAAACTTAGCGACCGGCAATGTCATCCGCATCGGTACATTGGTTGTCTTGCCGCTCCGGACGAACTCGATCAGTGCAGTCACTATGTCGGGTGAGTCTTCGACCATCTGTTTTAGCGCGAAGTGTTTTCCATGCTCGACAATCAGAACCCTTCCGTTCAGGAAATAAGGCGCTACACTCAAAGTATTCTCGATGGGCGTCGAAGTATCCCAGTCCCCTTCCACGAAGACTACCGGAATGTGACTAATAATTTCATTTCGAAAGTCGTCACCCACGTCCTTGCTGGGCCAGATTCCGGCAGTTGCCAGGTAGCTGTCGAAATCCCATTGTCCGAGCAATGCAGCTGCCGGATCGTTTCTCAATAAGTATTCACGCTGGGGAGTCACTCCGAGGCTCGTATCGATGAGCGGACCGATGATCGCTTCTTCGGCGTCCCGAGGTTGCCTGAAGTTGAGTGCCGAACGCGCCCATTCATCATAATGTCCATAATAAAGAGAAAGAATAAAGGCCGGATCGGTCCCTCCTTTTTCTTGGTTCAGAGTTCTTTGGAAGTCTCCCTTCCCCAAGGTGATAGTCATCTCCTCGCCAGTTTTTTCATTCTTAACTGGCACCTTCACGGGTGCCTTTTCAAGGCGCTGCAAGACTTCGCGGGCTGCTGCCATCAATCCACCCGTCGGCAAGTAAGGTTTCAGTTGCGGATCCTTTTCGGCTTCCCACCACATACGCTGCACTGCGGCTAGCACATGCGACGGCATGTCATAACCAAAATCGAGGGGTTCAACCCCCATCAGCAGCGCTCGCGCCACGATCTCGGGATGGCAACGCATTACCGCAAAGCTCCATTGCGATCCAAAGCTTTGGCCCACCAAAATGACTTGGTCATAGCCCAAAGCCTTTCGCAGATTGTTCACGTCTTCTGCGCACTCCTTGACGTCATAGCCGCGCAAGTCAACGCCCTTTCGCTTGAACGAGTCCACGGCGGTCTGCGACATTGACATGTAGTTGGCGGTGTCGCGCGCAATACTAAGCGGTTCATCGAGCGGATGCCCGGTCGTGCGATATTTGAACTTCAGAACGTCCCCGCGCTCACTGTAACCCCGCTGATCGATGTATACGACGTCGCCAATGCTGCGATAAAGATCAAGACCAGGCACCGGCTTTTTGTTTGCGCCTGGCTTCAGTCCTTCCAGAAACGAAGCCCCCGGACCGCCGACGAGTTGGAATATCGGCGGCACATCGGTAACACTGGGCCGGCGAAAGCGCGCGAAGCCCACGCCAATGATGCGAGCTTTTGGATCAGAGCGATTCTCTGGTACGTACAACGTACCCAACTCGAAGACAATTGTCTCGCCCTGAGGGGTCGTCAGCGAGGCCGGTTCGATTTTGATCTCACCGGCTTTTCGATCGCTGGCTGGCGTGTAGCTGCTTCGCGCAAAGTGCGTGAGCTTTCGGCTCGTGTTGGATTGGGCCACGAGCTGCTGAGAAATTAGAATCAAGGGCGGGATGAGAAATATTACCGCTCGCGGTTTCATTCCTAATGCCACTTTCAGCAAGAAATTCTTTTCTTAACGCGTCGTCGCGAATAATCTTAAGTGTCCCACACTCGCTTTAGGTCTCTGCGCGCTATAACGCCATTTCCATCTGCAAAGTTCAGTGTGGATCGCGGACAGGGCGGTGAGAGTTCCAAAGCTTCGTGGCGGGGTTATTAGATACTGTGTGAAACGCGAGTCCTGCGGTCGCGAAATTAGGTGCAGCCCCGCCATGCTTACGGCGCGCATGTTGATGATTTGCATGTTGAAACAAATGATAGCCGTCGAACGTTTGAGTTGACGCGGCGGCGCGCATCAAAGCACCCTTCGCCGCACCAAGACCGCCAGAAAATCGGAGCGCGTAATCATATTGAATTTTATAGGTTAGCAAGTTCTCGGTTTCGCTTCTCAGGATGACAGCAGGAACGATGCCATTTAGGCTGAGGAGGGAACGGGAGAACATGCGCGCGGCTGTGACGAATTTCCAACGAGTTGTTGGGCATCGAAAAACTAAATCGCTCCTGGCGACCAGTATCAATTAATGTCGATCAACAAAACCTGTTCCTTAAGTTTCCTAAAACTTAATTCATATGGCAAAGGTCGGAAATAAAGGATCGACGTGTCGGTGTTCATGACGTTGGCGAAATCCCACGTCTTTCGAAGTTCTGGTGACACCTTGTTTGCATAGACTGAGTTATTGACGGGGATAAAGACCATCAATTTGAACTTGTCCTCGAACCACGTAGTACTTCCAGAGACTGTTACGTCATCAGAACGGAAGTTGCCCAGCTTTTGCACTGATTGGAAAAGCTTCTCATCCGTGAAAGTGAATTTGAAAGGAAAACTAAACTGCGCCAGCGTGTCAACACCGGTCCGTTTTGGATTTCCTCTGATATCAGCGAAGCGCGGCGTACTCCCGTTAGGTGAATTGAGCTTGGCGACTTGTGTTTCCAGAGGAACTACTAGTTTATCCTCGGTCAGCACTTCAAAGAACCGCTTCGCGTTGTCACTTTGTTTTTTGCCCAACTGAGGATCGGCAGCGAGCTTCAGTATCCGCTCTTCGT
>QHXE01000081.1 GCA_003222835.1 Acidobacteriota bacterium
GCATCCGATTGAATGAAGCGCGCCGCATCAACGCCGCCGAGCTGCGTTGAATTTGTGGCCGTGTCAGCGTTGACGGCGGCTAATGAACGGATCGCGTAAGGTGTCGAAGTGATTTGCTGGCGCGGCATCAGCGGTGTTCCGTTGACGACGATATCCAAGTAACGAGCCGGGCCGGTGAACACTCCCGAACCAAAATCGAGTTGCACGCTGAACGCTCCCGCTGAAACCTGCACGGGCGGCGGCGTCAACGTGGTTCCGATCTGTGTGCCCGTTCCCACAATACCGGTGTCAAAGATCCTGAACTGCATGTTGTACATGCCATTGGCCGGGGTGCCGCCATCGGTCAACCTTCCCTGGTAAGTAAAAGTTGTACTCTGGGCCAACGTCACTGCGCTGATCCAAAGGAGCAGCGCCAACAGAACCAGCGAGCGAGAAATCAAGCGATACACGATAGTTCTCCTCTTGGAATCAAACGTACGGATTATTTACTAGTTAAGGGGAACGAGAGTCACCGGGTATTTGCCTAGTCGTGTCCGATAAGCTTCAGCTTGTCGTGGTTTTGAGGGATTTGCGCCCGGCAATGTAAGGGACAGAGTCCCCGACAGAGAACGGGCGTCAAGCTTAAGCTTATCGGAGCAGGCTACTTGATGAGTCGATTGCGTAGCGCTTTTGAAACGGCTTCGGATTTGGAGTGGACTTGGAGCTTCTCGTAGATTTTCTGAAGGTGAAAGGAGACGGTCTTCATCGTCACGCTCAGTGTCGCGGCGGCGGTTTTGTAGCTATGGCCCTCGGCGAGCAGCGTGAGCAGGCGCAGTTCATGCGGCGTTAAGTGATAATCGACACGTTCCGGCGGGCGAATCTCGCGAAAGAGTGTCAGTGTGCGGCGCGCCACTTCCGGCGACATGGGCGCGCCGCCGCGGATCGCTTCGTTGACCCTTTCCAGTAACTCGGCGGGTGGCGTCTTCTTCAATAAGTAACCCGACGCTCCAGCGCAAAGGGCGTCGAAGATGCGCTCATCATCGTCGTAGATCGTGTTCATCAAAAGCAGCATCTGCGGATACTTCTCTTTCAGGATTTTGATTCCCTCGATGCCTGACATTCCTGGCAAGCCGATATCGACCAGCGCCAGATCGGGAGGATCGAAAGAAATCTTCTCGAGCGCTTCCTCCATCGTGCGAAAGGTGCCCGTGCAGCGATAACCGTTCGTGTTATTAAAGAGAAATTCGAGAAACTGACGGAGCTTATGATGGTCTTCAACGATCGCCACGCGAATCGTTCCATTCGCGATCGTTGTTTGGATGTCGATGTTTGCAGTCAGCATTCTTATATTCTTCGGCGGAAGCCGTCATCTTACGCTCGGACCCGCGTTTTTCCGCTGGGCATTTACCCAGCGGCATCTTCTCTCTTTCTCGCCTAGCTTCAGCTAGGCGAATCAGTGACGAATCTAAGGCGAAACCGCTTAAGCGGTTTCAGATTATTCGTACGTGGCCTGCCCGGTACCCGGCGCTAATGCCGTGTGTGACTGAGAGGATGAATCTCTAGCGCACGGGGAAACCTAATCTCCTGTGACCATCAATGGGCACGCTCAATCGCACGGTTGTTCCTTCGTCAGCCTTTGAATCTATCTCCAATCGACCTTTCAGCTTTTCAGCCCGGCGACGCATGTTAACAAGACCATTTCCTTCAGTGGCGAGGCCGACCTCGAAGCCCCTTCCGCTATCGCTGACCTTAAGCGAGAGCCGGCCTGAGGCGACGCGGAAATCGATGGCCACTTTGGTACATTGCGAATGCCGGACGATGTTGTTCAGACCCTCCTTGAAGATCATAAAAACTTCGCGGCGGGTATCCGCATCCAGCTTAATGTCTGCCTTGTCGGGCGCGCTGAAATCGAGGGTCACGTCGCGTGGCGAAAGCGCCTCTTCAGCAACGCGTCGCATTCGTTGGGTGAGATCGCTCAGACGATCCTTGCCGGGATTGACTGCCCAGACAATATCGCTCATCGCATCGACGGTTTCGCGCGACGTGCCGGCTATCGTCGATAACCAACCGGCCATTTGCGAATCGTTTGCAGCGCGGCGGCGCGCGGCTTCTCCGATCATCGCGATCAAAGAAAGGTTCGATCCAATCTCGTCATGGAGATCCGTCGCGATGCGGGTGCGCACTCTTTCCAGCTCGATCAATTTTTGCATGCGATAACGATAGAGCGTGTAGATGATCAATCCCGCGGTCATGACCGTCAGTAAAACGAACCACCAGCGTTGCCAGAAGTGAGGCAGGATCGTGAATCTCAGAATTGCGGGATTCGAACTAGCTTGGCCCTCGGAATTGACCGCTCTCACCATGAAGGTGTACTTGCCTGGAGCGAGACTTGCGAAGTTCACAGTGCGTTGTTCGTTCGGCGCGCTCCAGTCTTTGCCAGCGCCTGCGAGTTTGTATTGGTAGCGAAGCACTTCGCCGGATGCGAAGCTGAGACCAACGAAATCGACTTGGACTTGGTTTTGGCTTGCGGGAAAATCAACCAGTGAAATCTCTTCTTCGCCGAATGCAGCTACGCGTTGCGGCGAGCCAGAGACGCTCAACTGTGTAATCAAGATCGGCGGCGCCGCTGCTGCTTTATCGGATGCGGGAACGAAGCGTGACAGTCCCTTCTGGGTACCGAACCCCAGCGCGCCCGTCTGGTCGCGAAACGCAGAAAGCATTGCTCCGGAAATCAAACCATCAGCAGTCGTGAAATGTTTGATGCGAGCAGTCGCGGGATCCAATTCGTCAAGCCCGCGTCCGGTTCCCACGTAGATGTGGCCATCGAGGCCTTCGGTGATCACGCTGGTGATATCGCTGGAGAGACCTTGCTGTGTTGTGAAGCTCACGAACGTGGGCCGATCCGAACTGGTATTTTCAACGCGAATTAACCCGCTGCGCGACGACGCGAGCCAAAGTCGCGTGGAACGATCCAGATAGATTTGCGCGATGCCGCCGTTCGGCAATCCTTCCTTGTTAGTAAAGAAGATGAAGTGACCTTCACGATAACGCGCGAGGCCGCCGGCAAAACCAATCCAGACATTTCCGTCGCGGTCTTCAGCAAACGAGTGCGCCAGGTCTTCCTTCGACACGATAAGTCCCGGAACGTTCGACAGATCGCGCAGCGTTCTAGTCGCCGCGTCCCAAAGGGCCAACCCATTGACACTGCCAATGGTGCTAATCCAGATGTTTCCGCGCGAGTCTGCGAACAAACGAAATACTTGACTGGCTGAAAGTCCGTCCTTCGTCGTGTAAACAGCAAGCGGGCGGGCAGTACTGAGTTTCGTTAGATCATCGGCCGCGGGAAATCGATAAACTCCTGAGCCCGTCCCAATCCACCATTCGCCGTTGCGTCCTCGCAGCGTGAGCCCCTCGCCAACCCAACCCATCACGCGATTATCCAACGCGCCTGGGAGTAACCATGTGAACTTTTGTCCATTGAAGCAGCCGAAGCGCGGCACGTGTTGGCCGAGATTTGAATGCAGCACATCAAACTTTGCGCCTTCGAAAATGCTGACGCGACCATCGCCGAGCAGCCAGCCTCGGGCGCAAACATTGCCGCGGCGATCTGCGAAGAGGGCGTCCACTTCATCGATGCCGTCCTGCTGGTCATAAGTGGTAAAGCCGTTGCGCGCCAGTTTCATCGCGCCGGCAGGACTCGCCAGCCAAAGATTGCCGGCCGCGTCTTCGTTTAATGCGTTGATGTCGTGATGAGTCAGTCCATTTCTTTCGCTGTAAGAGTGGATGAAATGACCTTGCCCGTCGCCGTCAGATAGATACTGCGCAAGACCTCTTGCCGTGGCTACCCAAAACTTCTGATCGGAAGATTCGAACAACTGGAATATCCAATCTTGAGGCAGCCCGTCTTTCGTAGAAAAAGCGTGTGTGATTACTGGCGGCTTACGCGTCGCATCAGGAGTGAAGCTGAAGAAACCGTTGAGTCGAGACGCCGCCCACAACTGTCCTTTGTGATCGATGAACAAATCGTGAAGATGCTCGCCGGGTAAACCATCGCGCGTCGTGTAGCGCGCAAAGGCGCCATCCGGCCAGCGACGATAAAGACCGCTGGGAGTGGCGATCCAAAGCGAGCTTTTCTGATCCTCAACCATGCCGTTGATAAGAGCCTGCTCCGGATATTCATTGGGAATGCCGACGTCCACGGGTCGCAACATGAAGTGACCATTCGCGCGGTCCAGTCGATATAGTCCTTTCATTGTTCCGCACCAGAGTGTGCCGCTCCGATCCTCGAATAATGCCGTGATGGCTCTCGCTCGGCGGTCAGAATCCTCCGGCAAAACGACTGAGAACAGCGGTTCCCCTTTCGATGAGGCATCAATGCTTTGTGCCGGAGCACCTCGAGGATGAAAGCCCGCCAAACCTCCGTTGGTAGCGATCCAGTATTCGCCGGACCGTGTCTCGACGAGATCATTCACGTATGGATGCGGCAGCCCTTCGTTAGTGCCGAAGCTCCTAAACTCGTAGCCATCAAACCGCGATATCCCATCAGCCGTGCAGAACCAGAGAAAGCCGCGCGAATCACGGACGATCTTGTTGATGGTATTGTTCGCCAGGCCATCAGCCACGGTGTAAGTTCGAATGGGCAGACGCTCAGCTTGGGTGGCGTCGGGAATGACGAGAAGCAACAGGATAAGAAGGATTTTGTAGTTGAACCGCTTCGCGAACATGATGGGTCAGGACCTTAACCGCATATTGGGTGCGATTGTACAACAGACTACCAGCCTGTCGATGAGCTCGTGAAACTTAATTGTTGCGATGTCGGTTTTTTGCCAAACGATAATCGGCGAAAGCGAGCTTAGTTAGATCACATCGGCAAAGTTCTTCCGAGTTCGCGCGAACCACCAGTACCCAAAAACAAAACTCGCTATTGCGAAGGCTATAAAGTAGGCCAAGCCCCGCCAATCCGGAAGGCTCCCTTCGAGGATGATTCGCCGATAATTGCGCACCAAAGGCGTAAAAGGATTGAGATCGACCAGAATGCGATAACGGTCGGGAACCAGGGATTCGGGATAGATGATGGGCGTGAGGTACATCCACGCCATCAAAACCAGCGTCACGCCCTGAACGATGTCGCGCACGAAAACTCCCAATGAAGCCAGGGAACAGAATCGTCACATGAATTTCGCGGCGCAAGAGGAGCGCGGCCACGATCAGGGCCGCCGTGCCGAACAATTGATTTGCGATCGCCGCCAATGATAAAGATACCGGCAACGTTTCAAGCGGAAAGACGACCCGCTTAACGAGATTAGCGTGAGACACAATCGTGTTGGCTGAGAGTTGCAGCGCCTCTTGAAAAGCATTCCACGGCAGTAACCCGCAGAAAAGATAAAGCGCATAGTCCCATTGCGAACTACTGGCGCCGAACTTCGCTTTGAAAATCCCGGCAAAGATGATCGTGAAAATCGCAATCATTACTACCGGTGTCAGAATTGCCCAGAGGATGCCAAGCACCGAGCCGCGATAGCGCGCCGCCAACTCGCGTTTGGTCAACGAGACGATTAGATCGAAGCGCCGCGGCAGTTGCCAAAGCGGCCGCCACACGGCGCGTCTTGCTGTCTGCGCGGAAATCACTACGCGACAACCTGTCCAAATGCCGCCAAAAACGTTTCCATTTCCGGCCGCTTGCCAATGGTGACGCGAAGATGGTTTGGCAGCGCCGGAAACGGGCGGCCGATCTGCACGCCTCGCTGGGCTAAGGCTCCGATTATTGGCCGAGCCTCGCGCTTGACGTTAACCATGATGAAATTAGCTTGTGAAGGAATCGAGGCGTAGCCCAGAGCACTCAACCCCTCAGTCACAAACTTTTTCGTCTCGCGGTTCAATCGTTGACCGTTAGTGACTTGATCGGGGTCTTCCAGGCTGGCTATTGCC
>QHXE01000082.1 GCA_003222835.1 Acidobacteriota bacterium
ATGGCTGACGAACCAAGTGCCAAGTGCGTGCATGGGGCATGTAACTGTCCGCCCGAGAAAGATAGCAAGTACTGTAGCGAATATTGCCGCGAAGCCGAGAAAACACGCGTGATGGAGATAGGTTGCGGCTGCGAGCATGATGGATGTCGTTAACTCGCGTCGATAACCCAGGAAGCGTAGCGATCCGTTGAGGTAATTAGGCTTCGCTGTGTCTGTAAGAAATGAAGAGTGGGTTGCATGCCGTCGCCTGGGCTCTCACTCCAGCCTTTCCCGAAGGGAGACGGAGTTTACCAGGGATGCTTGACACGCTTTTCGGCCTGCGCCTATAGTTTGACTGTTCATTTCAAAAACCATGACACGCAAGTATTATTATTATTGGTGCGCCTGTATGGGGGCTTCTCCTTGCGGAGGAGCGACCGGGCGAACCTTGAGTGCGTGTGAACTTATGATTTAGCCAACACGCCAGACAGGTTAATCGAGCCGGTCGCGACCTTCAGGAGTTCGCGGCCGGTTTTGTTTTTGCACCCATGATTGCCGAACCTAAAGTAAGGACTGCCTTTCAAGTTGAGGGTTCCCCTCACTTTCACGATCTGGAATCGCAGATTGGCAATACGCCCTTGCTTGGCTTGCGTCGTGTTGCCCGTGAGCTTCCTGCCGGCGTCGAGATCTTCGTCAAGGCTGAGCATCTGAATCCTGGAGGATCCGTTAAAGACCGCGCCGCACTGGCGATGATTCTCGAGGGAGAACGTAGCGGCCGGCTTTACTCAGGCAAGGTCATCCTGGACGCGACGAGTGGAAATACCGGAATTGCTTATGCGATGCTGGGCGCCGCGCGCGGATATGCGGTGACGCTTTGTTTGCCCGCTAACGCGAGCCAAGAACGCAAGCGCATTCTGAGAATTCACGGCGCGGAAGTTATTGAAACAGATCCGTTGCAAGGCTCGGACGGCGCGCAAACGGTCGCGCGCGAGATGGCGACGCGCGATGGGGCAAAATATTTCTACCCGGATCAGTATAATAACGATGCCAACTGGCGCGCGCATTACGAAGGCACCGGCCGCGAAATCTGGGAGCAGACCGAAAGACGCGTCACGCATTTTGTCGCCGGGCTCGGAACGTGTGGCACGTTTACCGGCGTGGGGCGAAGATTAAAGGAGTCGAATCCAACGGTACGCGCGATTTCGATGGAGCCGGATTCGCCGATACACGGACTCGAAGGATTAAAGCATTTGCCGACTTCCAGGATGCCGGGAATTTTTGATCCGAGGCTGGCCGACGAAACAGTCGAAGTAGCGACCGAGGAAGCCCAGGCGATGACGCGACGTTTGGCGCGCGAGGAAGGCTTATTTGTCGGCGTGAGTTCGGGCGCGAACGTTTTGGCAGCGCTTTCCGTCGCGCGTCGTCTGCCGCCAGGCTCTGTCGTGGTGACGATTCTTTGCGATGGCGGCGAGAGATACTTCAGCGAAAGATTCTGGACTGAGTAATGTCGAACGATAAAGACAATCTCGATATCGCGACCCAACTGGTTCATACCGGTGAAAGAAGCGCACCTCCGACGGGCCAACCAACGTCGACGCCGATCTACGCCAGCTCGACTTACACGTATGAGTCCATGGACGAAGTCGACAAGGTTTTCGGCGGTGAAATAGCTGGATACGTCTACACGCGTTACGGAAATCCAACGGTCACGGCCTTCGAAACTGCGATTCAAGTAATTGAGGCCGGCGCGACTGCCTGCGCATATTCATCAGGCATGGCTGCTTTGCATGCCTCTCTGATTTCGTGCGAATTGTCGCCTGGAGCTACAGTGCTGGCGTCGCAGGATCTCTATGGCGCGACGACGAATCTGCTGCAGACGATCTTTGGTTCATTCGGGATCAAGACGGTCACGGTCGACTTCGTCAATGTCGAAGAAGTCCGCTCGAAAGCTCGTGAAATCAAGCCGCGCGTTCTGATCGCCGAAACGATCTCTAACCCTCTGCTTAAGGTTTGTGATATCGACGCCTGTGCGGAAATTGCGCGCGAAGTTGGCGCGCGGCTGATCATCGATAACACGTTCGCGTCTCCTTATTTATGTCAGCCTTTGAAGCATGGCGCGGATTTCGTCGTGCATAGCGCCACGAAATTTCTGAGTGGGCATGCGGACGCAATGGGCGGCGTAGCGGTCTCCCGCGACGGGGCGGACAGCATGGCTTTGATTGGCGTGATGAAACTTGTCGGTGGCGTGCTCAGTCCGTGGGAAGCGCACGAGATTTTGCGCGGAGTTAAGACGCTCGCAGTGCGCATGGATCGACACTGCGAAAATGCACGAACACTGGCTGAGCGTCTCAGCAATCATTCGCGGATCGGTCGCGTGTACTACCCGGGATTTGCCTCGGCTGATCGACAAGAGGTCGCGAATCGTATTTTGCGCGAATGCCACCTTGGTGCTTTAGTTTCGATTGAATTGAAAGACAACAGCCGGGCCGCGGCGTTTGGTTTCATGGACGCGCTGAAACTCTGCGTCCGATCGACCAGTCTGGGCGACGTGTTTACGAGCGTCTTGCATCCGGCGACCGCATCGCACCGAGATTTGTCTCCCGCGCGGCGGCGGCAGTTGGGGATCACCGATGGCCTGGTACGGATTTCGGTTGGAATCGAAAACATAAGAGATATCATCGCAGATATTGAGCAAGCGCTCGGAGCTTAGGAATTTTGACAGGATTAACCCGATTCACAAGACTGTGACATTCAGGCCATCGCATGTTTGAGAGATATCTTGTTAATCTTGTAAATCCTGTCTGTTTAAGATGATTGAGATTGCTGACGCACATTTCAGCGAAATCCGTGCCCATGGCGAGCGCGATTATCCGTTTGAATGCTGCGGCCTGCTGATTGGACGGTTCGAGAATGGTAGAAAGATTGTGAGTGAAACGTACGCCATTTCAAACGCGCGCGAAGAGGAAGCGAAACGCAATCGCTTCCTGATTCGGCCTGAGGAATTAATGCGTGGGGAGAAGTACGCGCGCCAAAAAGATTTGGAAGTAATAGGCTTCTATCATTCCCATCCCGATGATCGAGCCGTGCCGTCGAAATACGATTTGGATCACGCGTGGCCAAGCTATTCGTACATCGTGGTTGCGGTAGAGAAAGGACATGCGGCTGATTTGCGATCGTGGGAAATGGAAGCTGATAGATCGCGATTCATTGAAGAGGAAATTGCTCCCTCTTCCTTTGGGAGAGGGTCGGGGTGAGGGCCTAACTGAAAGAACGCCGCCATTTCTCTTTTCATTTTAGTTGCGATGCGATCAGAAATAAAGAGGGGTTGGGTTGCATCGCTAAGCCCTCACCCTAACCCTCTCCCAAAGGGAGAGGGAATCAATTCGGACATTTGAAGGGAATCAATCATGTCAGTCACCATCACCATACCGACTCCGCTGCGACAATTCGCAGACGGGCAATCAGAAATTCAAGTAGACGCGAGTTCCGCAGGCGAGGCGCTTGATAAATTGACGTCTACTCACACTGAATTGCGTCGTCATCTTTTCAACGATCAGAACGCGTTGCGAAATTTCGTGAACGTCTATGTGAATGACGAAGATATTCGGCATGCTAATGGGCCGGACACGCCCGTGAAGGAAGGCGATACGATTTTGATTGTGCCTTCGATTGCGGGAGGCGCGGCGGTGTTGGATGAAATCGCGGGCAAGGATGCCGGCGTACCGCAGGCAGAGATGCCTGCGCTCCCAATGCTTTCGAACGAAGAAGTCGCGCGCTACAGCCGCCATTTGATAATGCCGGAAGTAGGGATGACCGGTCAGCGAAAATTGAAGGCTGCCAGCGTGTTGATGATCGGCACCGGAGGTTTGGGAGCGCCGCTGGGTATGTATCTGGCGGCCGCGGGTGTGGGCCGGCTCGGTTTGGTGGATTTCGATGTGGTCGATGCGTCAAACCTGCAGCGGCAGATCATTCATGGCACCAAAGACGTCGGCCGGCCCAAGATCGCTTCAGCGCGCGATCGCATTGAAGACATCAATCCGCACGTCGAAATCGAAACGCACGACACGAGGTTGACCAGCGCGAACGCGCTCAATCTCTTTGTCAATTACGATGTGATCGTCGATGGCACCGACAATTTTCCAACCCGCTATCTGGTTAACGACGCGTGCGTGCTCACGGGAAAGCCGAATGTCTATGGCTCGATATTTCGCTTCGAAGGACAGGCGAGCGTCTTTTGGGCGGAGCGTGGCCCGTGCTATCGTTGCCTTTATCCTGAACCGCCGCCTCCGGGTTTGGTCCCATCGTGCGCCGAAGGCGGCGTGCTCGGCGTGCTGCCGGGAATCATCGGCGCGATTCAGGCGAACGAGACGATCAAAATTATTCTCGGCGCGCCGGACATCATGGTTAACCGGCTGCTCTTGTTCGACGCGTGGCGGATGCGCTTTCGCGAATTAAAGCTGCGCAAGAATCCGGATTGCCCGGTGTGCGGCCTCAATCCGACAATTAAAGAGTTAATCGATTACGAAGAATTCTGCGGTATAACTCAACAGCCAGAAACTAAACCGACTATGGAAGAAATCACAGCCATTGAACTGAAACAGCGCCTCGACCAAGGCGACGAGATTCAAATCATCGACGTCCGCGAGCCACATGAATACGAAATCGGCCAGATTCCCAACTCAAAGTTGATCCCGCTCGGCCAGGTGCTCAATCGCATGAACGAGATCGATCCCGATCGCGAAACCGT
>QHXE01000083.1 GCA_003222835.1 Acidobacteriota bacterium
CCAGCTCCAGAAAAAGAGAGCTGCGACCGCGGCCGCATGGGCGACAACGAGGAAAGTCCCAGTGCCCCAGTTGATGTTCAGGCTTTGCCGAGCCGGAAAAACTTCATTACGCGTTTCGTTATTCATCAGAATCGTCTCAGCTCAAATCTCTTTCGGTAGCCTCGAACGGGACTCGAATTCAGCAACTGAGTGTTGTCCCTGTAAATTGGCTAACTCTACGCGCCCGTTGGCCAGCACTCGTGTTACTTCGAAAGTACGTTCCAACGTCTCGCGGCCGGGCATTACCTCAGCGCGAAACGTTAGCCACATTCCCAACGAGGGACTCGGGCCGGTTGCTGAGAGCTTTCTCCGCGCGCGCCGCGTCTTACGCATGAGCATGAATGAGTCGCCGCATACGGTCCGAGAACAGAACATCCATTTTCTGTGGTTCGATGAGCGCCGTTACTTCGCCCTCGCCAAAGGTCGGATGCATCAAGGTCTGTCCTTTGCGATAAGTTCGCGCCCGATCGTAAGGAGCACCGGCCTTGGCGGAAGCTCGCCGAGTTGTGCCTTTCTTATATGGAACCCGTGACCCGCATATCGGGCAACTTACGCGCGTGATCCTTCCCTTCGTAGTGATGGAAGCGACGATGTGGCCTCGCTCTTCGTTGCAGGTCACGCACATTTGTTCCACTCGATCTCCGGTTTTGATAATTTGTATTTCTTCCATGTTGCTCCTTTTGTTAATGCGATCTGTTAGTTTCTTTCGACGATCAACCGCCCGCTAAGGCAGGCGATTTCGGACCTATCTCGCGCGCCGCGGACGAAACGAGCGAACGGTGCTCCTCTGCGACCGCGCGAAGGGCGCAAACGATTTCGCTGCGGCCGTGGCCAATGGTTGCACGCCGCCAAAGCCTTCCGGCACCACGCGCTTCACTGTCTGTCCCGTCAGCCGTTCGATCGCGCGCATAGACAACTCGTCGACAGGGGCTACGATCGTAATCGCCTTACCTTGATTTCCGGCTCTGCCGGTGCGGCCAACTCGATGTACGTAATCTTCGGGTGCAGTGGGAACGTCGTAATTAATGACGTGTGAAACCGCATCGACGTCCAAACCGCGCGCGGCAATGTCGGTTGCTACCAGCACGCGCGCGCGGCCGTCACGGAATTCGCGCAAAGCCGCTTCACGCTGTGGTTGGCTGCGGTCGGCATGAATGCGATTCACACTGTGATTGCGCGCTTTGAGGATGTGCGAAATACGCTCGGCGCCGCGACGAGTGCGCGTAAAGACGAGCACGCGTTCAAACGGTTCGGGTTCATTTTCCAGCAGCGCCAGCAAGAGAGTCGTCTTTGATTCGAGCGCTACCTGGTAAGCTTTTTGTTCAACCATGGTCGCGGCGCTGCCGCGAGGACTCACGTCGATTACTTTCGGCTCTTTCATGGTCGAGCGCGCCAGCCGCTCGATTTGCTCTGACATGGTGGCGGAAAACAGCAGTGTCTGTCGTTTGGCCGGCAGCAGGCTAAGTATCCGCCGAATTGCCGGTAAGAATCCCATGTCGAGCATGCGATCGGCCTCGTCGAGCACGAGCACTTCGATCATCGAAAGATCAATTGCGCCTCGTTCTGTCAGATCGAGCAAACGGCCTGGAGTGGCCACCACCATCGTCACGCCGCGCCGCAGGTCAGCGATTTGCGATCTGATGTTCGCGCCGCCCATGACGATGACGCTGCGATTGGCCTTAGCGCGGTTCAACTCGCCGTAGTTCTTTTGGATTTGCAGCGCGAGTTCACGCGTAGGGGCAAGTACGAGCACGCGCACGCCGGGTCGCGATTGTTCGCTGATCTTTTGAATGATGGGAAGTAGAAAAGCAGCCGTTTTGCCGGTGCCCGTCTCAGCACAACCGATTAGATCCAGGCCGCTGAGGATGACGGGTATTGCTTTTGTTTGTATGGGGGTTGGTTTTGTGTATCCGAGGGACTCGCAAGCCCGCAATTGCGTGGCCGCTAATCCCAATTGAGAAAAATTCATAAGTTCCTTTTTGTGTTTTGTGCGAGGCTCGCTTTGTTCGAGCTGTCGCCATTGTTTGTTGCCAGTGGCGGCCTCCGTGATGAACGAATCATCGCGGAGACCGGACTGGTTTCGATTATTGCGCACTGACTGTTACCAGCGCGGTTCGGGCCGGCGGCCGAAATTGCCTCCGCCGCGATTATTATCAAAGCCACGTCCGCCGACGCCGCGATTTTCGCGTGGTTTGGCTTCATTGACTTTCAGCGGCCGGCCGCCAACTTCTTTGCCATTGAATTGCTCAATGGCCGAAGAGGCCTCTTCGCTGCTGGACATTTCGACGAAGGCGAACCCTCGTGAGCGTCCGGTGTCGCGGTCTTCCACGACACTCGCTGATTGAACTGTGCCGGCTTGAGCAAACAGTTGCTGCAGCTCCTGGCTGGTGGTTTGGAAAGCGAGGTTTCCAACATAAAGTTTCGTTGACATAGATATACCTTTCCCCTGTTTGGGAATGAAAAGAAGCTTTGCGAACGGAACGGGCTTCGGCGAAACGGTAGCGGTCGAAGGACCAGGTTCGGATGCTCTCAAAAGAGCGGCTTCGGAGTTTGTAACAAGCCTGCTCTCGAACTATCCAAACGTCCAGCGCTAATCGTTTTTTGCGCGGGGCGCATCACCGTCGATGCGCGAGAGAAGGATTAACCGCAAGCATCATGCCTTACTTTACGCCAGGTTGCAAGCCGTGGAAGACGTCGCAGGAGGTAATGAGGTTGACAAGTCCGTGAGTGCACTCATATATTGAGTGAGCACACTCACGAATTCATGCTATGACGACAAACAAGAAAGCGACAACGAAGCGGAAACCGCGTAGTGGCCCTGCCACAGCGAAGCGGCCGGCGGGGCGGCGCGCGCAGAACAAAGCAGCGATTCGGAAGCGAATAGTGACCGCCGCTCTGTCGCTCTTTCAGACTAAGGGCTTTGACGCTACGACAACTAAAGCCATTGCGCGCAAGGCTGGTATTGCCGAAGGCACCGTCTTTAATTATTTCCGGACCAAAGAAGATATCGCCTTACATTTCTTCGAGCAGGAGGTGGACCAGGCTATTGCTTCTGTCCGAGAAAACCCCCGTTTGCGAAAGGCGCCCCTCGAAGAAAAGCTCTTTGCCCTCGTGCACAGCCAGCTCGAGTTTCTCGCCCCTTACGAACGTTTTATCGGCGCTGCCTTCATACATGCGCTAAAACCGGCTTCGCCACTCGGTATTTTCAGCCATCGAGCGCAGGAACTTCGTCACCGCTATGTCGGCTTTGTGCAGGAGCTTCTCGACGAGTCGTTGCCGAAACATCGACACAGCCCGCTCTCGTTTTTGGCGCCCGAAGTCTTCTGGATTTATTACCTTGGCGCGCTCCTCTACTGGCTGCACGATTCGTCGCCCGGTAAGCAAAACACGCTGGCGTTTTTGGATCGGTCGTTAAGCATCGGAGTCTCTGTGCTCAAGCAAGGAAAACGATAGATGTCTTCTCAGAAGAATTCGACGACAGGGCGGGCCCTCAGCATGGCTTCGATGGGCGCGGGCATTGCCGGCAGTTATGCGGGCTACTTGTTGCAGCGGGCATTTCTTGGCGAGGCAAAGAGCAGAATCAAACTAAAATCCACGCACACTCGCGCGGCTCGGAAGATGGCCGACGAGATGCAGGCGTTGCGCGGGCCGGCGATGAAGCTCGGCCAGATGTTGAGCTTGCAGACCGGAGTTCTTCCCGATGAAGTTCTGGCCGAGCTGGCGAGTCTGCAAATGGAAGCGCCGGGCATGCATCCTTCGCTGGTTCGCGTGCAGGTCAAAGGAAGTTTGGGGCGCGAACCCGAGGAGATCTTCAAGCACTTTACCCCTGAGCCTTTTGCCGCTGCATCACTGGGCCAGGTGCATCACGCCGTCACGCGCGAGGGCCAACGCGTGGCGGTGAAGATCCAGTATCCGGGCATCCGCCGAGCGATCGAAAACGACTTCTCATTGTTTCGGGCCTTCGCTAAGCCGGCGCAAGCGTCGGGTCACATACCAAAGTCGGCGATTGACGAGATTGAAAAGCAGATCGTCGCCGAAACCGACTACGAGCGCGAAGCTGATAATATCGACTTCCTGGCCGACCGCCTCGCTCCGCTTTCTTTCGTTAAGGTTCCGCGCGTTTTTCGCAAGTACTCTTCCGACAAAGTGTTGACGATGTCGCTGATGACCGGCGGGCACCTCGAGGATTTTCTCGCGCAGCGTCCTTCGCAAAAACTTCGGAATCAACTGGGCTCGGACCTCTTCGAGCTTTTCTATTTTCAGGTGCTGAAGATCGAAGCCCTTCACGCGGACCCTCACTGGGGCAACTATCTTTTCAATGAGGACGCGAGTATCTCACTGGTGGACTTTGGCTGCGTAAAGTACCTAAGCCCTGAATCTGTCGCCTACTTGCGAAGCGTCTTTCTGTATCCCGGCGAAACCGACTCGGCGAACTTTCGCCGGTTGCTCGAAACCTATTACGAACGGGTCGGTGAGAAGTTACTCCCGGCCGCTCGCCGCGCGCTCATCCGTTTCGCGGATAACTTCTATCGCAAGGTCTATCCCCCAAAGCCGGAGAAGGAACTCTTCGATTTCGGCGATGCCACGTTCCTACGCGACTATCTGCGGGAATCGAAGAATCTGTTCCGAACGAAAGGCGTGCTGACCGAGTTCATCTTTATGGGGCGCGCAGAGATGGGTCTGTATCAAACGCTGCATCGATTGAGAGCCCGGGTGCCAACCAGCCAGATTGTCAAGAAGTACTTGTGAGAATGACTTGGCCGATGGCCCGATGAGTCACGACTCTCGTCAGCCGTGGATTTCTTGACGAAATCAGCTAACCTGCTACGCTAGCGGCATGCCTGCGAGGAGAAGTGCTACCAGCAAGCTTGCGGTTCCAGTTCGAGGTAATAAGGTCAAAAGCAATTCGGATTTTTCACTTTGCACGTTGCGATTTTCCAATTTTCAATGTCAGTACTAAGGAATGCTTATCCGTGAAATCGAACCCGGCGATCGACCCGCCGTTCATGCCTTGCTGCGAGCATGTGGTGTTT
>QHXE01000084.1:0-4780 GCA_003222835.1 Acidobacteriota bacterium
AATCTTTGGCGCGCACCGCAACGCGAGGAGTCCATTATCCGAGATGCCGCAGAGTGGCGAACGCAGGACCGCCGCCAGAGCCAATTCGTCGGTGGTGTTATCAAGAAACCGCAGCAGTTGAATCAAATCGGTGATCTCTTCGCGCTGATAAAAGCCTTTGCCTTGTACGGTCAGATATGGAATGCCGGCGCGACGCAGCGCGCTTTCGTAAACCCAAACGCCCGTGAGCGCGCGGAACAGGATTGCGATGTCGCCGTATCTGGGTACGCAGGCATCCTGCCTGCCTCCTTCCCCGATAGCAGGCGGGACGCCTGCGTATCCAGTAAGCGCTTCGATTCTTTCGACCACCTGCGCGGCGTCACGTTCGCGCACGTCAAAACGATCGCTCTGTTCTTCCTGCGGACTTTCCGATTTGTCGTGCGATTTTTTTGCCGGCGGCAGAATAGTCACCAGAAATTCGAGCAACGGAGAATCGTGCTCAGCCGGTCGCTCGGAAATACTCTCTTCATGCTTGACGTAACCGAGCTGCGATAACTCGTCGCGCGAGATTTCAGCGCGCGTTCTAAAGATTCGCTTGAACAGAAAATTGTAAGCATCAATCAGCGGTTTCTGGCTGCGAAAATTCACGTTCAGTGGCTGCTGCATGCCGCCGGCCCTTTCAATCGCTGCGGTTATCTCCGCAAACACATCTACGTCCGCGCCGCGAAAGCCGTAGATTGATTGTTTGCGATCGCCGACGATGAACAGGTTCGCACCGGTATCCAGCGCTAGTCTGCGCATTAGATCGCGCTGCAAGCCATTAGTGTCCTGGAACTCATCGACCAGAAAGAACCGATAACGCTCCGCGACGCGTGTGAGTACCTCCGGATGCGTATTCAAAAGTCTCAGCGTGCGCAATTGCAGATCGTCGAAATCAAGCGCCGACAAACGCTGCTTCTCTTCGTCAAGCCGGCGCTCGATATCGCGCAGCACCTTGGCGAGACTGATGGCGTAGTCTTTCGCCAGGAGATCGAAGCCCAAAGCCGGAACTCTACCGCCGACTCGATCGCCAGACTTCAAGCCCCAGAGCAATTCGTCAAGACGCTCGACGCCGGGCACGGTCCCCTTCTTTGGCCGCAGCTCGCGAAAGTCCTCAATCGCCTGGCAGTAAGCTGCGATCGATCGGTTGTCGGCCGGCTGGGCGAGAATTGCCCGAAGTGAAGGCCATTCATGTTCAGCTTTGACTCGCTTCTTTTCGGCGTCGGGGGTCAATCTGCGAGCTGAGAGAAAAAACCCGATAACCGATTCCAGTTCCTTCAGGGCCGCAAAATAATCCGCCTCGGTAGCATGGTTTTCTGCCGAGAGCTTTTCGATTTCGTCCGGCGACAATGCTTCGCCGCGATACTTCCAATAAAGCTTTACGAGCGCCGCCGCGAGCGAGGCCCGGCTCGCCCCGAGCGTCAACTGCACGACCTTTTCATCAGCGTGTTGAATTGCATTGGTGAGCGATTCTTCGACCATCGCTTCCAGAAGCATGGTCGCCCGATGCTCGTCGAGCAAGGTGAATTGCGGATCGATGTCGGCCTCGACCGGAAACTCATGGAGGACGCGCGAACAAAAACCGTGAATCGTCGTGATACAAGCGCCTTCCAACGCGCGCTTGTGACGCAACCAGCGCCGGCGTTCGTCTCCGTCTGTCTGTTTGAGGAGATTGTCAATCTCTCTACGCACCCGCTCGCGCATTTCATTGGCGGCGCGATTCGTGAAAGTAATCGCGACGATATTATCGACTGAGACTTTTTTGGTGCGAAGAATTTCCAGATAGCGCTCAACCAAAACCAGAGTCTTGCCTGCGCCGGGACCGGCAGTGACCGAGAGATGTCGACCGAGAGTATGCGCAGCTGAAGCTTGTTCTGGTTTCAGCTTGCGGGAGTTTGAATTCGATGCTTCAGCTTTCATGATCGAGGATCGTTTCGAGATCAGCGCCCCTCGCGCTGGTAGTGCCAGATCCAGGGTTTTAGATTAGCGCGCTTTGGCGTGCTTGCGAAATCTCGCTTTAGCCACAAACTGAAAAAGCCCGCTCAAGCGGGCTAATCAGATCTGTAGGCACCGATACGCAGCCGTAAACGGCTGGTCTAATAACCCTATGCGGGCAAGCCGCGTAAACGCGGCTCACTCAGAATCGCCCGGCGTGTTCTGTGCTTGCTCCGCAGGAGCCTTCGGATCGTACGGCGTGGCTATGAACTTCTTCGCCACTGCCTGGGCGTTGTCATAGTTGCTGCCGGTTTGCAGGGCCTTGTTATATTCGTTAACGGCCTTGGCGCGATCGCCCTTGGCATCGTAGGCGTTGCCGCGTTTGATGCGCGCCCAGGTATCGATCCAAGCGGGCTTGCTACTTGCCGAGTCGATCGCCGCCTGAAAATTATCTAATGCCAGCTGCCAGTTTTTCTGTTCGAGGTAAATCAAGCCTAGATTGTAATAAACCCAAGCGTTGTTGCGGTCTAGCTTGAGCGCGGACTCGAGTTGCTGCTGAGCCTCGGCATACTGACCCTCCTTGAACAGTTCGATGCCGCGCCGAGCGACGATCGCGATCTTCAAATCGTCGGACATGCGCAGAATTTTCTCGTTCGGATCGACTTCGACGTTAACTGGCTGCCCCTTCGACTCGAAATCGAAATCTTCGCTCTTGCCCTCGAGATACAGGGCTTTCGTTTGCGAGTCGCCTTCCGAATGTAGAGTCAGCTCAACCGGCATCTGCAGGTTTTCGAAGTTCTGCCGCACAGTCCCACGCGTGCGGAACTTGCCGGCGCGCGTGCGGATTATTTGATAGTCGACGCCGAATTCCGGCACGCCGGTGCCTTCCACCCATTGCGCGAAGAAGTAGCGCATGTTCTTGCCCGCGACCTGCGATGTCAGTCGTTCGAAATCATCGACCGAAGCGCTCTTGTTCCGATACTGCTCGAGGAATCTTCGCAGCAACTGATCGAACTGTTGCTTACCGAGCGTTTCACGGAGCATGCGAAAGACCATCGCGCCTTTGTAAAACACAATCGATTGATAGGCCGCAGATTGATCGTCCAAAGCAGACGGAGCGCGCGCGATCGATGCGGTCTGCTCGAAAGTCAGCGCGCGCTCCTGCTCTTCGCGTTGGGCCGAATCGAGTTGAGCATCCGTAAGCGTGTCTTCGCGCAAGGCAAACGCGCTCCATTCGGCGAGGCCCTGCGAAATCCACGCGTCATCGAAAGACTTGAGACCGATCGTTTGTCCCCACCATTGATAGGCGACTTCGCGCTGCAAACGTTCTTCCAACGCCAGCTTTGATGAATCAAAAAATCGGGAAGCCAGGAAGAGAATTCCCTGGCCAGAGTAGGCTTCCATCGTCTCGTCGTCGGTTTGCGCAATGATGAAGCGCGAGCCAAACGCCGGCGATCCATATTGCTTCGTGTAAAATTCCAACGCATGGCCCATCGATTCGCCAAAATTGCCGATGCGGTTTTCGCTGCCGGGCTTGACGAAGAATTGCAGTTCGTACCTGCCGAACCGCAGCGACTTGACGACGTACTGACCGGCGATGAAATTCCCGACCAGGACCGGTTGTTTGTTGACGAACCGAAAGCGGGTAGTCCCGCTCTTATCAACTTGCGGAGTAACCGGCTCGTCGCTGATGCCGCCGACTTGCACCCCGGTCGGCACAATCACCGTGATGTCCGACGTCGCGCGATCCGCTGCATAGTCATGAAATGGAAACCAGCGTGACGCGTACATCAAATACGAACCTTCCGGCCCAACATAAGCCAGCCGTTTGTTCGCCAGCGGTCCGCCCTCCGGAGAAGCTAATGCGCCGCTCCAGCGAATTCGCACGGTCACTGGCTGGGCCGCCGGCACTACCTGCCCCAAGTCGATGCGCACGTTCGGCCCCAAGGCGCCCGCGCCTACCGAGTCCTGCACCACTCCCGTCAACAGTTTTCCGTCCTTCTCGACGTTGTCAACGTGCAGTGATCCATTCAATTCGAAGACGACCGAGCGCGTTGCGTCCAGTGGCACGAACGTGACATCGGCGCCGGCCCGCAGCGTGTGCTCGTTGGGGCTCAACTGGACCTCGATGCGGTAGTTGGTAATGTCGTAACGCGGCCCTGCCACGGGCTGTTGCTGAGCGTAAGCAGTTGATAGCAAACAGCAGAACGCAAGGGCTGATACTGCCATATGAAATTTCAAATTCGAGATTCGAGATCTCAGATTTGAATACTGAAGCGGGCGATCGGAGAGAATATTTGATCTAAACATAACGAACATCTTACGAAGTAACTGCGAATCATGACTAAGCGCGGCTGTGCTCGAATCTTTGACGCGCATTATATTTCCACTTATATCCACCCGCTAGCGCAAGTGGAGGCAACCTGGGCCTCGTTTGGATGGCCGAAAAGCAAAGCCGGTTGGCTACTGTCCGACAAACTTCAGTTTGTTGCTAGGCAGAACCGCCAGCAGTAAACCGGCGGTTGATCTCCGATTGCAGGCTTCCCAATGATTAAGGATCAAACCATCCGCTACCGCAGACGCTTTCTGATATAATCGCGCATCGATCTGCAAGCTTACTTTCTTTCGGAGTCTCGATGCCAATTACGAATCAAATCAACGTCAGCCCAGGCGACAACCTGCTGCTTGTGGGCACGATAAAGGGAGCCTTTCTGTTTCGCTCCGACGGCGCGCGCGAAAAGTGGGTGAAGGCTGGTCCATACTTTCCCGGTCGTAGCATCTATGCGTTGGCTCACGATGGACGCAACGGACGGAAGCGACTCTGGGC
>QHXE01000084.1:4842-6164 GCA_003222835.1 Acidobacteriota bacterium
AGAGGGCCACCCGAACGAGCCTGACACGCTCTACTGCGGCGTCGAACCGGCAGCGCTTTTCAAATCAACCGACGCGGGTGAGACCTGGTCGCTCGAGCGCGGCCTGTTCGATCATCCGCATCGCACGCAGTGGATGCCGGGCGGCGGCGGGCTCTGTCTGCACACGATTCTGCCCGATCCGTCGAATCCGGATCGGCTGTTCGTCGCTATTTCAACCGGCGGCGTCTATCGCACGGACGATGGCGGCAAGAATTGGCAGCCGCGCAACAAAGGTATCCGCGCGAAATTTCTGCCGCCCGATCAGCAATATCCCGAATGGGGCCAGTGCGTGCACAAAGTTGTGAGCCATCCTTCGAATGCAAACCGAATGTTCTTGCAGCATCACTGGGGAATCTATCGCAGCGACGATGCCGGAGATTCGTGGAATGACATCGGAAACGGTGTACCGTCAGATTTTGGTTTCGCGATGGAAATCGATCCGCACGATCCAAACACCGTCTACGTAATTCCAATCGAGTCAGACGAATTTCGCTGCACGCCGGAAGCAAAGCTGCGCGTCTATCGCACCAAGAACGCCGGTGATTCATGGGAGCCACTGACCGAAGGCTTGCCGCAAGAGGACGCGTTGGAAACGATCTTGCGCGACAACCTGAAAGCTGACGCGAACGATCCGACTGGCCTTTACTTCGGCACCCGCAGCGGCAAGCTGTTTGGCTCGAAGAATGGCGGCGACTCATGGACGATGATCAGCGAAGGTTTGCCGGCGATTACCTGCGTGAAGACGGCGAAGATTGGTTAGAGTCAGCCTGGAAAACCTTAAACCGGAAAAATCCTCAAGGTCAGGAAGGGTGGCTTGCCCCCGCCAATCTTGAAGGTCACACAGTTAAATAAACAACGATTGTTGGCGGCTATCAAAGGGCGAAGCGGGGGCAAAGCCGCCCTTCCCGACCTTGAGGTAATCTGAGCATTGAGTTTCATTTGACACATCAGGCTATGGAGATCAATTTATGAAGACTGTTACTAACTTAGCCGTATTAATCCTGATTCTTACTTCCTTTTCAATTGCACAAGAACCCCAGCACAAGCTCGTTCAGTTCCAGATGGCGATCATGAAAAAGGGGCCAGCATTGGTCAGCACCAAAGAGCAGGAACGAAATCAAATTCTTCAACAACACCTCGCGAATGTTTCGTCGCTGCTCGATTCCGGCAAAGCGGTTATCGTGGGGCCGTTCCGTGACGATACGAATGTCGCCGGGATTTTTATCCTGCGAGCTTCCTCTACCGCAGAAGCGAAGACTTGGGTCGATGCCGATCCTGCAGTA
>QHXE01000085.1 GCA_003222835.1 Acidobacteriota bacterium
TATCAGGACATCGGCCTTCGGTAACGTTGGGCGCTAGGTTATTTGTCACCGTGAGACGGCGTTCAGCATCCCCCGCATTTCTAAACCAGTCCAGAGGGCTTCACTCAAATCGGTCAACAGATATGATCAGATCAGCCAACTTTATTGACGCGTGCCAGGAGCGATGGGGCGCGGACCGGGCCCGTGATCCAAACTGGCATTCGTACGTTGCCTCGTTGCGCGATAACCTTTTTCGCGGACAGCTTCATCCTGATACTGAAATAGAATTCCGAAGCGGGGATGGCTCCGAGATCCAACCTGCGCGTACGCGACCAGCGAAGATGCGGGCTCTGGCATCATCATCGGCGCTGGCAGTGAACTTCTTTGATGCTTGGCGCGACGTCGACAAACGAGCCCTCACGCATGGGCTTCGCCTCAACTCACCAATTGCCCAGCTTTCTTTCGAGTTCAAGACGGATGGCTATCCGGTGAAGCCGCGTTCACCCAACCTCGACCTAATGCTGTTGCTTGCCGATGGACAGCGCGTCGCTGTGGAGTCAAAGTTCTCGGAACCCTATCGCTCCACCGAAGGTTTCGGTGCGCTGTCTGCGAGGTACTTTCCGCCAAATGAACGACTGTGGGCCGAAGCTCGTCTTGTTGCGGCGCAACGAATTGCGGATCGCCTTCGACCGGACTGGCTTCACCTTGATGTGCCGCAGTTACTGAAACATCTCTTAGGACTTGCGAGCGACCCAAGTAAGCCCGGCACGCTGGTCTATCTCTGGTTCGACACAGGCAAACCGGATGCCGGCGTGCATCGTCAAGAGATCGAGCGATTCAAAGCGGAAATTGCGACTGATCCAGTGACTTTCAGGACTGCGAC
Source organism: Acidobacteriota bacterium (assembly GCA_003222835.1). The sequence continues at coordinate 863 of QHXE01000085.1, forward strand.
TTATCAAGAAGTCTTCCGTGCAATCAGCGAATCCGAGGAGCCGGTCCTTGGTTGGCATTCGTACATGGACCGGCGTTACTTTGTAACGGCCTAACCGCGCGATCAACCGGCAATCGAGCTGTCTACTGCACGCAGTATCGATACTCCAGCGTCGCTTTGTGCAGACGGCCTCTAATGACCGTATTCGTGGAGTGTCGTGATTGCGACGACCTTCCCATCGACGAACCGGATGTTCACCATGAGCATGTTCGGTCCCCGGTTGTAGGTCCAAGTTTCGACGGGAACGGCGGCGCCGACTGTGGGGGACTGACTGTTCGCGGCGTCTCCTGCGGGTGTGGTGGTTGCACTCACCTTGACGCTGTCTTGCACCACTGTCGGGGGGCCGCAAAACGCCCTCACCGTCGCCATGGACGCGCCGTCCGCAATGACCCTGTCGCCACAACGCATGGTGTCTGCCCACGCGTGATGCGCACCAATGAGACAAAAGACGGAGAAGAGGCAAGCGTCTAATAGTCGATATCGCATGATGACATTTCCTGCTCGTGAGTCGGCCGACTGCGACAGTGTATTCTGGCCTGATATGAGCTCGGGGCCTTCGTGGGGTATGACATTGCACGTTGACTGCCGCGCGCACCCATGCCCGCACGGCGCGAGCGACACTGATTGAGTGTAGCACCAGCACGTCCGCTGTGCGGTGTTGTAACGAGAGCGTCACAGACCTAATATCACATACGTGCTGACGTGCCTGGCGACCGTCCTTCGACCTCGCCGGTACCACTGACCACTTTGCTCCTAGATTGCTCCGACATGAATGACGGCTATCGGGCGCTCACTCAGGGTCTTGCAAGGACTGCTTCTGGGCCGGTTGCGGAAGTTTGTCACTTTCCAGTGGAATCACAGCGCTTAAGCTTATCTGCCTCAAACACGACGTCGCCCTTAGATCTGTCCGGGATCCACTCTCTTATCCATGGGCGGTCCACAGAGTTAAAACCGCAGCTTGGAATTAAGATTTTGCCACGATGCGGGCGCTCGTCCTTGAGCACCGCAAATACCTGCCAACACCGCCCGGACTCGCCCATCGCCTTGTCAATGACATCGGTTACCACGAGCTCACTGCCCCTTGGCACGGCCGCCACCTGCTTGACGTAACAGTACTTGCCAGCTGACAGCGTGCCATCCGCAGCAGTGCAGATGTGCGTTGGAACGTAAAAGCTGTATCGAACAGGAATCTTGCTCTCCTTCACGATCCACACGTCTTGCTGCAAGGCGAAACACTGTCCAGCGACCTCGCCAGCAATGGGGTCATGAATTGCGTCATGATCGATAACCGCGCACGAGACCAGCACGCATGGAGCGAGACAAGCAATCAGGGATTTCACGTGTGCTTCAACTCCTTCCGTTGCCCATAGGCTAAAAGATACGCGGGAGCAGCTTGGATGTACGGGACATATACGCCTGGTATCCCGGAAGCGCCTTGACCAGCAAAGCCTCCTCGTAGCGAATGCGCCGCGCGAACGCGAGGACGAGTGCTAAGGCGGCGAACACCGCGGCCACCCAGGACCGGAGAAGCGCGCAGCTCGCCACAAAAGTGATCAGTGCACCGGTGTAGCTAGGGTGCCGTATGAGGCGATAGGGCCCGCGGCTGACCAGTTGCTGTCCCGCCTGGACCGTTACGTACCACGTAAACCATCGACCGAGCAGAACAACAGCCCACGCGCCCGCAGCGCCAGACCACCGATCATGGCGGAGAACGCCGCCCAAGTGGTCAGGTCAAGGGGCAAAGCGACGCGTCTCCTCCAAATGACTTCCAGCAGTGCCGCCGCCTGCGTCAAATACACAGTCCAAAGGATCTGCGCGGCGGTCCCACGGTCTTCCACGGTTCGTGAGCCTTCAAACGGCCTGTAGGCCGGCTGAAGAATGTTCGCCAGGATGCTGACGCTCACGACCATCCAAAGCTGAACCAGGTGCAGCGCCGGCGGCCAGAGCGCTGCCACAACGAGGAGTACCAGGACCCATATCCCAGACGCCTGGGCCGCCTTTCTCAACGTGCCCGCCATTGCTACGCAGCCTCCTTACCGGTGAGGCGTAACAAGTGCTGGTACCAATCGCTCTGGAATGTCTGGTACGGATCGATTCGATGCTTCGTGGTGAGCCATCGCCGCAATCCTGGGTGACAGGCGAACACTTGGTCGGGACGCGCGAAGCGATGATAGGTGAGGAAATAGCTGCCCTGATGTGCGATTGCGTGATCAATCAGGCGAACGAAGGCGCCCGCCGCATCCGCGATTGCGGCGGCCTGATGATCGACGTGCAGGTTGAAGATTACACACGCGTACGGCTCGCGGGCCCAGGGAAGAGCGCTCTCGGTGTCCTTTTCGATCAGGCGGATGGTGCCGTATATGACGTCGGCAGGATGGCGGAGAAGGTCGCGCCGCACATCGTCCATGAAGGCCGAGAGACGATCGCGTGGCACATACAGCTCGGTGATCATCTCCCCGCCGTGCGTATCGCCTCCCAACCTTTGATCGAGAGCCGCGTGGTAACTCTCGAGATAGAGATTGAGCTGGTGCGTGTCGCTCCAGTAGCGCTGGCCGGAGGTAGCGAGGTAGAAGTCGGAGAACTCTTCGAAAGCGCGCGTCTTGTCGCGATGGGCGAGTTCGATCAGCCGATTCCAGTCGGCCTGTGAAAGACGCCGCTGGCGCGGTGGAATTGGCTTAACATCCCCAGTCGGGAGATAGTACGACAGGATGCCCGTGCGAAGGAAGTTGGTGTTGGTCGGGTCTGTTGCAAACTGAAAATCCCCATAGAGGGCGCCAGCGGCGATACGCTCGCGTAACCGATCGATCAATCCTTCTATCTCACACAGCTCAACCGAGCGTTCGACCTGCTGACGCGCGGTGAGTCGCAGCGTCGCCGCCGTTACCACGCCGAAGAGTCCATAGCCCCCGACCACATGCCGGAACAGCTCCGGCTGTTGCTGGCGGCTGCACCTGACCACCTCCCCCTCTGCGGTCACGATCTCAAGGGATTCCAGGTCCCCGATGAAAGGCGGTGCAGTGAGACCGCGCCCGTGGATGTTGGCGGCCACCGCACCTCCGATCGTCAGGCGGTCGGCGCCGGTCTGCTTTTGGCGAATTCCCCAGGGTGAGTGCATGCCTCCGGGACGGCTAAGGTACGCTCGAATGACGTCCGGCCACTGAATCCCGGCTTCGACCTCGAGCAGCCCTCGTGCCTCATCGAAGCTGCGGACCCGACTGAGGCGACGCATATCGAGCAGAGCGCCGCCGCTCAAGAACTGCTGCCCCCCCATTGCGTGCCGCCCGCCGGCGACGGCGAGCGGCCGCCCCTCGGAGCGGCTTTGTCGCACCGCCCGTGCCACCGCTTCCGCCGTCCGCGGTTCGAGAACGCGTGATACGGCGGTGCGATTAAGCCCTGAGTGCGTGTCATTGACCCAAACAGCCCGGCTGATCCGAGAGGCAGTAGAGTCATGATTGCGTGGCATAGCGCTTCAGCCTGCGCTTTCCGCGTAAACGTCCTTGAACGCCAGCATTTCACCCAGCCTGGCTTCAGCACCCTCAGGAAAGCCGCAGCGCTCGACGAAGGCTGTCGCATCTTTGTAGGTCCCGAACAGACGATCCCAGATGGGAAGATCGCTATAGTTGAACTGGTGAACGTCAAGTTGGTGATGAATGGAATGGAGCTCGGGAGTCTGAATGAGATAGCGAAGCCAAGAAGGCGTCTTGACATTGGCGTGATAGAAATACTCGCCCGTTCCGGCGAAGAAGTTGTACCAAAAGGCTCCCGGCAATGAGCACCCCATCAACGGATAGAGCACTATCGCGCTCAACGCCGCATCGCAAAGGATCTCTATGGGGTGCTTGTAGAACGACGTCATGATCTCGATGCGCGACGGCGAGTGGTGGATCTGGTGGAAGGCAAGCCACCAGCCGTTCGCGTGCCGCAAACGGTGCCACCAATAGAAAACGAAGGTCCCGATAAACCAGGCGACAAGGCCCTGCGCCAGTGGGGAGCCCCAGTGCGACAAGTGAAGCACTGAATGCACGCCGAAGATCTTGATCCAGAGTCTCGCGGTCGCCAGCGTGATTCCAAGCTGCGCCAGGTTGATCAGCACGGCGCGTAGATACCAGCCTCGCGAGTGCGGCAATTCACGGCCCGGACGAACGCGCTCGAGAACTAGAAATGCGATCGTCGAGACTCCCATCAGGAGTGTGGGAAGGCTAACCGCGCTTAGGCTAGTCGAGACGTTCATACCGTGCTCCCTCGATGCTCGCGGAACTCATCCGCGCCTTGAGTCTCCGAGGCAGTGGATTTGGGCGCTAGTGACTTGTGCCACGGTGCTACCGTAGGCCACCAGTGGTAGCATATTCTTATACCTCTGGGTCGTAGGGAGACCGCCGTGTCCGCACGACTGGCGCTTTTGAGCGGTATCAAGGGGGCTCTGAGAGCGAGGAAAGTGACCTACCGAGAGCTCGCACAATCGATTGGGGTGAGTGAAGCGACGATCAAACGCGACCTGAGTCGTGGGGGCTTCTCCCTCCTTCGACTTGATGAGATCTGCTCGAGCCTCGGCTTGACGCTTAATGACCTCACGCAGCGCCCCGAGGCTGCCGAGGTGATAACAGAGCTCAGCGACTCCCAGGAGCGCGCCTTGGTGAGCGACCCGAAGGTTCTCTTGGTGACCTATCTGCTCGTCAACGACTGGAAATTTCAGGATATCGTTTCCACTTTTGAACTGGACGAAAACGAATACGTAAAGATCCTGTTGAGGCTCGATCAGCTCAAGATCATCGAATACCGGCCTCCTCATCGCGTTCGGAAGTTGACCGCCAGGAACTTTTCCTGGCGGAAGGACGGTCCGGTGCATCGGTTCTTTCTTACTCGCCTCGTGCCGGAGTACTTTCAGTCGGCGTTCGACGGCCCTGGCGATGTCCTGCGATTTGTCGCCGGCACCCTATCGCGCGAATCTCTTACCCAGTTCAAGGCGTCTCTCGAGCGCCTGGCCGCGGAGTTTGAAGTGCTTGCCCGTAACGATGCTCGCCTCCCGCTTGCTAAGCGTGATGGCTGTAGTGCCGTGCTGGCGGTGCGGGCGTGGGAGTTCTCCGAGTTCACGCGCCTGCGCCGTCGAGCGCGAACGTCGTAGCCAGCCGCAAGCCGGCAGCGGCGCACTGTGCTTGACAGTCGTGCCGGCGGTGAGCTGGGCGCCCGCTATCGGGCAAGTCGTGAGGCGCGAGGGATCGTCTGCTTCTGGGCCGAAACCTGCTGTCCGCCAGCAGCGGTCATTAAGCGAACGCCGCAGTGTGAAACGGAAGTAGGGTGCTTACGCAGCAACGACAATGTCCCTGATTGCAACAATCCTCCAATTCTGTGCTGCGATCGGAGCGCTTTACTCGCCGGCGTATCCCGCCTCAAGCTGGTGTCGAACGGCAAGAATGAGGCCGATGTCTTCGGCCGGGAGCCAACGGTACTTCGCGATGTACCCGTAACGGCCGCGCGAGAGGATGAGCTCGCGTCGACCCTTTTCAGCGGGCCGCCCGAGGAGAGGATGATCAGCCAGAAGCTCAAAAGCCTTTCGCAC
>QHXE01000086.1 GCA_003222835.1 Acidobacteriota bacterium
TAGATGACCGCGGCCGCAAACAACGCGCGCTCAACTCGCGGGACGCGCGAATCAACCATCAGACGCGCGCACAAGATGACCATGTTCGGCAGAAACATGAGCAGATTTTTCATCCGACTCTTGAGTTCGCTTTTTCCCATCTCGTTAACCTCGCACCTGCGACCAGTTCGGCAATCAAGCCGTCCTACCGAATTTTTCTTGCCAGCATTTTCCGCCCATTCTGATTCAGAATCAACTGGGTGACCTTTCCTTGTGCATCCTTCACGAAAGTGACTTGCGCTTCGACGATTTTAAGAAAGAATTCGGTCTCCGACGAAGGAAACAATTCGAACTTGGGCTGGCCCGTCGCCTGGGTCATCAGCTTCCCGCTTTCGCTCGTAACCGTAATCGTGAAATCCGGCGCCAATTCATATTCTCCCGCGTAAGAATCGTAACTTTTCGGATCGACTTTGACTTCTTTCCGCTCGACCGCTAGCGAAGCCAGCTTAACGATCGCATTAGCGTTCTTCGGATCCAGCTCCAGCGATTTCTTGTAATTCGCTATGGCCAGTTCTTTGTCGCCATGCACCATGTACGCTTCCCCCAGGCTGTCGTAAACATTGGATGCTTGCGGAAAGAGTTCCACATTCAATTTGAAAATCTCGATTGCGTCGGCGACCTTCCTCGTTTGCAGCAATTGATAGCCGAGCCTATTCAATGCCATTTCGCTTAAGTCGTATTCACCCGCAGACGAACCCGCTTTCATTTCGCGATATTGCTTAATGGCAGACGCTACATCTTTTTCCACGATGGTGTTGAAAAGGACTTCGGCAATCGATCGCTTGGGCATTTCGTAAGGCTGATCGTACAAAACGCTCATAATGTCGAGAACGATTTTGTCGAGATACTGCCCGCGCTCGGTATTGTCCAACAGCACGATCAATCTCTTCTCCGGAACCATGCGAACAATTACCGTACTGAAACCATTGATGCCGCCATTATGCTGGATCACTGGAACTGCGAGTTTAGTCGGCGGCGCGAGAGTGGCTTTTGTCATGACAAAACCGTACCCGTAGTTACTCAGGTTCGGCTTGAACATCAACTCTTTGGATTTGGCTGAAAGAATTTTTTCGCCGTATAGAGCTTGATCCCATAGATAAAGATCTTCCACGGTTGAATAAAGCGAACCCGCCGCGTATGGAATGCTCATGTCGAGATATGGAGCCGTTTCGTACCCACGCGGCGTTTTCGTATAGCCGGTGGCGCGCTTTCCGATGATCGCGCCCCAGTGATCGTAGCCGGTGTTCTTCATGCCCAGCGGATCGAAGATGTTTTCCCGGAGGGCTTGCTCGTAAGGTTTGCCGGTGACTTTCTCAATGATCGCGCCCAAGAGAAAATAGCCGGAGTTGCTATAAACAAATCTTGTTCCCGGCTCGAATTCCAGATCGCCGCTCGCATACTTCTTGATAAAGTCATCCACCGCAAAGGGGTTCCTGCTCACATTCGTAAAGAATCCCGGCAACGACGTGTAACTCGGAATACCCGAGGTGTGACTCAACAAATTATGAATCGTTATCTTCGCGCCGGTGTCCTGGCGATAATCCGGCAGGTAATCGATGAGTTTGCCATCCAATTTGATCTTACCCTGCTCAACCAATTGCAGAATTAGAGTCGCAGTGAACTGTTTGGTGATCGAGCCCAACCGAAATTTAGTTTCGGACGTGTTGGGAATGTTCCATTCCATATTGGCCAGGCCAACACCCTTCTGGTAAATAACTTTGCCGTTGTCGGCCACCAGCGCCGAGCCGTTGAACTGTCCATACTTGTTATAGAGAGAAATCAACTGATCTATTTTGCCGGCTTTGTCCTGAGCGAAGGCCGCGCCTTGAAATGCGAGGACACCGAACAGAACGAGCGCAAAAATATTCAGGTAAGTTCGTGATGCGAATTTCATCGATTGATGCTCCTAAACTAAGGTTAGTGGTCAATGAATATCAAGAAATTACGGGTAACGAATCCTATCGTCAAGTATCTTGATACGCGCGAAGGTTTCAACTTGTTCTCTTCTTTCCGCTCAGTTAGACTCCGCAGACGATTAGAAGTTTCGTCGGGCTTCAATGTCCATACTCGATCAGATTCGGCAGCGTGCCGCAGCGAGTCCGCAGCACATCGTGCTGCCCGAGGGTGAGGATCCGCGCACTGTTGTCGCCGCCAGCACCGCCACCCGTTATAGATTGGCGCGCATAACTATCCTCGGTGACGAAGAGAAAGTTCGCGCCGCCGCGCGTCAAGCGGGCGCTAATCTCGGCGTCGTCGAATTAATAGATCATCTACGGGCTGACGATTTTGAGAAGATGGTCTCGCTGCTTTACGAGAGGCGACGCGCCAGGGGCATGATGCTCGACGAAGCACGCGCTGCCCTGCGCGATCCCCTCTACTATGCCAATTTGATGGTTCGAGCAGGTCGCGCTGACGGATCCGTCGCCGGCGCCACGAACACCACGTCGCACACCGTGCGCGCCGCGCTGCACTGCATCGGCGTGCGTCCGGGATTCAAGCTTGTCTCCAGTTTTTTTCTAATGGCTCTGCGCGATCAAAGCGTGGGGTCAAACGGAGCGATGATCTTTGCCGATTGCGGAGTTGTGATCGAACCCAGCGCCGCGGAGTTGGCCGAGATCGCAATCGCCTCGGCTGACTCGTGTCGCGCCTTGCTGGGCGCGGAACCGCGCGTGGCCATGCTTTCGTTCTCGACGAAAGGAAGCGCGAGTCATCGCCTGATCGACAAAGTTGTCGAAGCCACGCGCACTGTCCGCGCTCGCGCTCCGGAGATTGAGATCGACGGCGAGCTGCAAGCGGACGCGGCGCTGGTTCCTGCGATTGCCCAATCGAAAGCGCCCGGCTCGAGCGTCGGTGGCCGCGCCAATGTTCTGATCTTTCCCGATCTACAATCCGGCAACATCGCCTACAAACTGACGGAACGTTTGGCGGGCGCGACTGCCATCGGTCCCATCCTGCAAGGTCTGGATCGACCGGCAAACGATCTTTCGCGCGGTTGTAAGGCCGAAGACATCGTGGACGCAATCGCGATCACGGCTGTTCAGGCCCAAGCGCGAAAGGCCGTGCGCTAGTGGTCAAGCAAGTTTCTTAACTTTAACTCGCGTCAGGCAACGAGAACGCATTACTTTGGGCATCAAAGCAGCCGTAGACCCCAATCAAACTCGTATCGAGGTAATTCGAGCTTGCGTCACATCCTAATAAGGCTGATCCCGCTGGTTCTAATCATTTTCGCGTCGGTTAATTCACTTGCGCAAACTTCAAAACCAAAGCCGGCGCCAACGGTCGAACCAAAGTCGGAAGGCCAGGAATCCGTAAAAGTCTTTACCGAAGAAGTTAGACTTCCGGTTTTTGCCACGGACACTTATGGTCATTTCGATCCTGCTCTCGAAGTCGACGACGTTCTAGTCCTGGAGGACGGAAAAGCCCAGCAAGTCAGGAGCGTGCGCCATATTCCCGCAAACGTTTTGTTGATTCTCGACACGGGCGGCGATTCTAACGGGCTCGGCGGACTGTCGAAGAAAACCAGTATTACCAGAGACGTTGCGCTGAAGCTGATCTCACGCTTACGGCCGGGCGATCGGATTGCCGTGCTGCAGTCCTCAAATCAAGTCGAGCTATTGCAAACGTGGACCGACGATGTTGATAAGGTCACACGAGTGCTGAAAACAAAGCTGTTTGCTGGCAAACGCTCGCGAATTCTGGAAGCGATGACCAAAGCGGCACAATTACTTTATGACCAGCCTGAGGGCAGCCGTCATGTGGTCTTGATCACCGATGGAGTCGAAACGCCCGGAGGCAAAGTAAGTCTGGGCGACGCGATAAGATATTTGGCAGAGGCCCGCGCCACGATCCACATTATTAGTTATACGACCTTCGTGCGACAGAAGGACGATAAGCAACCGTCGAACGTGACGGCCGGACAACTCCCGACGTCATCGAATCCGATTACCGCCAACGATCCGATAATGCCGCCGGGCACCACACGCAGTCCTAGTTTCGGCGTGGGCATCAGGTTCGATCCGGCCATGCACAAATTGCGGAAGGCTTACGAAGAAGAGACGAAAAAGAGCGAGAAGTGGCTCACGGACTTGGCCGAAGAAACCGGAGGAACGATCTTTCTACCCAAGGCCAGTTCTGAAATGATCGCCGAAAGCGAAGAGGTCGCCCGCCGGATCGGCGCCGAGTACGTCGTCAGCTATCGACCGACTCGTCCGCTGGCGTCCGCTAAACCAGGAGAATATAGAAAAGTAGAAGTTGCTTCGCGGCGGGTGGGCTTATACCTGCGAAGTCGCCGGGGCTATGTCGTGCCCAGCGCTCAATAAGAGTGACAATTTACAGTTCAAACTTCCCCTTGCGCTGTCCGATAAGCTTTAGCTTGTCGTCGCTTCTGGACTTGGACACGACAAGCTAAAGCTTTTCGGACAAGGCAGCAGCTTAAAGACTGAACTCCAGACGTTCAGAACTTAATGGCGCGTGCAACTGCGAATCAATTGCCTGAGCGAGGGGTTGCCAAATGTGTTCATTCGGCTTACGCACTAGAGACTGACGCCGCAGTTCTTCCCAATCCTCTTTCCGCACGCGATGAAATGCCTCTACGACTTTCGGATCAAATTGCTGGTTGGACCATTGGTCCAGTTCTTGTGCCGCAGCTTCGTATGATCGCCCTTCGC
>QHXE01000087.1 GCA_003222835.1 Acidobacteriota bacterium
AGGCGGTCCAGGACGCTTTGCTCAAAGACATCTACACAGCGGGCTATATCAAGGGAGTCGTGACCTTCTAACATTGCCGATTTCCGATTGCCGAATGCCGATTGTTGGTTATACTCCCAGGTAGGCGCACCAAATAAGAATCCAGTTTAGACTGCGCACTTGTGCGCGGATGCTATGGTGAGTCCGCGTTCTAAACCCGTGCAGGCAATGGGCGATGATCGATCTCGATCCGAAATCGGCAACTGGCAATCGGCAATCGGCAATGAAAGTCGGACTGTTCGTAACTTGCCTGGTCGATCAGATGTGGAGTGCCATCGGCACGAGCACCGTCGAGGTGCTGAGGCGCGCCGGCTGCTCGGTCGAATTCGACGAGCGCCAAACTTGCTGTGGACAGCCGGCTTTCAATACGGGCTATCGAACTGAAGCCCGACGGGTCGCGCAGCGTTTCATAGAACTCTGCGAAGAAAGCAAAGCAGAGGCGATTGTTAGTCCTTCGGGATCATGCACCGCGATGGTGCATCACTACGCGGCGTTGTTTCCCGACGATCAGCACTGGCGCGAACGAGCGCGCGCGCTTGCGGCTCGCACCTTTGAGCTTAGTTCGTTTCTGGTCCGCAAACTAAAGATAGACGATGTTGGGGCGCGGTTCGCAGGTCGAGTGACGTGGCACGATGCCTGTCATGGCTTGCGCGATCTGAATGTTCATGACGAGCCGCGCCGGCTAATCAAGCACGTGCGCGGGACTGAATTTGTCGAGTTGGAAAATGCCGATGCTTGTTGCGGTTTTGGCGGGACATTCTCAATCAAATATCCGGAGATCTCCGCCGCGATTCTGGACCAAAAAATTGAAGCTATTGAAGGTGCCGGAGTTGATGCCGTAGTCTCTGGCGACGCGAGCTGCCTGATGCAGATCGGCGGGCGTCTGTCACGGATAGGATCGAACGCGCGGGTGATGCATTTGGCGGAATTGTTGGCGTCTCAATAGGGCACGTCAAGGATTCTTAGCTCCCTCTCCCTTTGGGAGAGGGTTGGGGTGAGGGCATAGCGGAGAATAATCTAAATCACTTTCTTTTCTTAATCTGACGATCTGGTAGGTGAGAGGAAAATTTAAATGGTTGCAGCCGCGCTAAACCCTCACCCTAGCCCTCTCCCAATGGGAGAGGGCGCAAAGGATTGAACAAAAGTCCTGTGAATCATCTAACCGCAGAAACATTCGACGCCAACGCTCGGGCCGCGTTAACCGACACGCAATTGCGCGGAGCGCTGCGCAAAGCGACGTCTCTTTTTGGCGAGCGCCGACTCGAAGCAACCAAAAGTCTGCCTAACTGGGAAGACTTGCGCTCTCAAGCACGCGCCATCAAAGACGAAACGTTGCTTCATCTCGATCGTTATCTCGAACAATTCGAAGCGAACGCTGAAAAAGCAGGCGCGCAAATTCATTGGGCGCGTGACGCGGGCGAAGCAAACAGCATAGTTTGCCGTCTCGCTCGCGAAAGAAATGCTCGACTGGCGGTAAAGAGTAAGAGCATGGCAACTGAAGAGATTCATCTCAATGCCGCTCTGGAAGCCGAAGGAGTCGAAGCGTTGGAGACGGATTTGGGCGAGTACATTATTCAGCTTGCCGGCTGAATTATTTGTCGATAAGCTGGGCATCGAGCGGACCAGCGACGTGTCGAAACTGACGAGCACTGCGCGCCAGATTTTGCGGGCAAAATTCGGCGCGGCGGACATCGGTATTAGCGGAGTCAATTTTGGCGTTGCTGAAACCGGCACGATTATGATTTTGGAAAATGAAGGCAATATTCGTCTAACCACCAGTCTGCCAAAAACGCACATCGCAGTGATGGGGATCGAGAAGGTCGTTCCGCGCTTCGCCGATCTTGAAGTTTTCTTGAAGCTGTTGCCGCGCTCAGGTACGGGCCAGCATCTGACGAGCTATCAATCCCTGATTACCGGAACCAAACGCCATCCTGAAGATGAAGGACCGGATGAGTTGCACATCGTCTTGCTCGATAACGGACGCTCGCGCATGCTTGCTCGGGCGGTAACGCGGCAGTCGCTGGCCTGCATTCGCTGTGGCGCTTGCCTTAATGCCTGTCCCGTTTATCAACAGGTCGGCGGACACGCTTACGGATCGGTCTATCCTGGTCCAATCGGCGCGGTGATCACGCCCCAACTATTCGGCTTAACCAAGGCCGCGCAGTTGCCTTACGCGTCCAGCTTATGCGGAGCATGTCGTGAAGTTTGTCCGGTCAAAATAGACATTCCCGAATTGCTTTTGCACTTGCGCGCAGAGATCACCGAAGGACAGGAGGCAGGAGGCACGAGGCACGAGGCAGGACCGGCGAAGCGTCGGAGACTTGAGCATCTCGCCTTTAAGATTTGGGCTGTGATGATGACTCAGCCTCGCTTGTATGAATGGAGTGGAAAGCTCCTTCGGGTGTTTCAACGCTTCATCGTGCGTGGCGGAAAGATTGGAAAGGTTGGAAACGTCCTGACGATGATCGCGCCGCCGCTCGCCGCGTGGACCAACGCGCGAGATTTGCGGCCTATAGACACAAGAAGTTTCCGCGAGCGCTGGCAAGAGACGGATGGATTCAGAGGCGACTAAAAAAGGGCTGGAGTGCGGCTTGTCAACCGCAACGCGGTTGTGTCCTTCAGCCCCGGGTTGTCGCTTCGGCTACCCTGGGGTCAGAGATTCGTCGAATTACAACCGCAAGGCGGTTACGCCGATTTTGATTCGTCGAGGAAATGACGCAACTGCTTTGCGGTTGAATAATTCTTTCGCTAGAAATCCCAGGGTAGCCGAGGCGGCCAACCCCTGGGCTTTGGGGCGCAACCGCGTTGGGGTTAAGAGCCGAGGAAAGGCAAAGGCATACATTCAGAAGCCAAACGCGGCAAAGGGATCGCTTATGTGCGATCTCACCAAATGGGAGACGCAGTTTCATGATCATGGCCGATCAATTAGCAAGCGACGCGCGCACGGCAATCTTTAATTCGATCCGCGCTCATCTTGCTGAAAGCGCTCTCCATGAGCGCGCGGCTGATGACCGAAAGTATGAGCGGGTCGCGATCGGCCCTGGGGACCGGCCGTCATCGATTGCGCCGGCTTCTTCGGGACCTGAAGTTGCTCTTTCACCCGTCGAGATGTTTCGCGAGAGGCTGGAAATGGTCGGCGGCCATTGTATCGTCGTGCAGGATGAGGCCGAAGCCGTGCGGTCTTTGAGTCGAATTCTTGCGGAATTACAAACTACGCCGTTACAAGCCAGACGTATTGCTTTGTCGGATGCGCCGTCCGTTTCGCGATTGATGCGCGCGGTGGAAGTCGTAGTCGAGGAACTAACAAGGTCGCCGAATGCAGCGGATCTGTTCGGTTATGACGTCGGCGTTACGACCGCGCAGGCTGCGATTGCCGAAACTGGAACGTTGGTATTGGAGTCCGAGAGCGAGCGCCATCGTTTGGTTTCGCTGCTACCGCCCGCGCACATCGCAATCGTCAAGGCCGAGGATATTTGTCAGACGCTGGGTGATGCACTGCGTTATGTTCGACGCAATGGGCAATCGGGCATGAGCCGCGCGATTACTTTTATTACCGGGCCCTCGCGCACGGCCGATATCGAGTTAACACTGACCATCGGCGTGCACGGCCCGAAAGAGTTGTACGTCATTGTTTGTATGTGACGGTATGCTCCATTTATTGACTCCCTATCCCTTTGGAAGAGGGCTGGGGTGAGGGGCGAAGCTGAGAGAAAAGAAAATATAAATTCTCTTCCTCTTACAGATCGCTTGCCGAAGCGAGAAAGAAATAATTGGTTTTGGGGCTTTTCTTCGCTAGACCCTCACCCCACCCTCTCCCTTTGGGAGAGGGAGTTAAGGACGCATTAGCTCAGAATGGGAGAGTAACTAAACGATGGGGAAAATTATTTCAATACTGGTCGTGCTCGCCGCGATTGTCGCTTTGAGCTGCAACCGTTCGGGATCGAAGAGCGGAAAGAAGAAATTGACGATCGCGGTCATCCCGAAGGGTACTTCGCATGAGTTCTGGAAAAGTATCCATGCAGGCGCCATCAAAGCTGCAAAAGAACTTTCGTCAGCAGGCAATGACGCCGAGGTGATCTGGAAAGGCCCTTTGCGCGAGGACGATCGCGAGCAACAGATTCAAGTCGTCGAGGGCTTCGCTTCGCAGGGAGTTGACGGCATCGTGCTCGCGCCACTGGACGATCGCGCCTTGGCCCGCCCTGTCGAGGAGGCAAAGAGCGCCGGCGTGCCGACTGTGATTATCGATTCAGCGCTGCAGTCAAACTCCATCGTTAGCTTTGTGGCCACGGACAATCGTAAAGGTGGGACGCTGGGCGCGGATCGTCTGGGCGAATTGTTGGGCGGCAAAGGAAAAGTGATCCTGCTGCGATACGCCGAGGGGTCGGCGAGCACCCAAGAGCGCGAGGATGGATTTCTACAGGAGATTAAACAAAAGTATCCGAACATCGAATTGATTTCGACGGACCAGTACGCCGGCGCCACGCGCGATACGGCGAAGCGCGCTTCCGAGAATCTGTTGAATCGCTTCGGCGACGACGTGCAAGGCATCTTCTGTCCGAACGAATCGACCACCGCGGGAATGTTGCTGGCGCTCCAGGATATCGGCAAGGCAGGCAAGGTAATGTTCGTTGGTTTTGACAGTAGCCAGTCATTCATCGATGCGATCCGGGCCAAGCAGTTGCACGGAATCGTGGTGCAGAATCCATTCAACATGGGTTACCTGGGAGTGCGTACCATGGTCGAGAATCTACAGGGGAAGACCGTCGAGAAACGGATCGATACCGGCGTTAACATCATCACGCTCGATAACCTCGACACTCCGGAATCGCAGACATTGCTGCATCCGCCGCTGGATCAATATCTGAAATAGTTCGATAAGCTTTGGCTTGTCGCTCGAAAGGGCGCAAGCTGAAGCTTGAACTCTGAACCGTGGCCAACCAATGTTCAGAGTTCAACCTTTAGGTTGCATCTTTTTCGAAAACGACAAGCTAAAGCTTATCGAACATGATCGCTGAGGCAAAACCTAACTGGACGGTGTCAACGTCCCGTATCGCGCGAACCTGGCTAAACCGGCTCGGTCCGTTGCTGGGGCTAGTATTGGTAATTGCAGTCTTCGCGATTCTCATCGGAAATCCTGAGCGATATCTCTCACTCAAGAACCTTCGCACGGTTCTGGCCCAGACAGTCATCGTCGGCATCGGCGCCATCGGCATGACGATGATCATCATCAGTGGTGGCATCGATCTTTCGGTGGGCTCAGCGATCGCGCTGACGGGAGTAATTGCAGCGCTGGGAATCAATGCGGGATGGTCAACGGGCGTTGCTCTCGGCGCTGGTATCATTGTCGGAGGCGCAGTTGGTTGGGTGAATGGTCTCGCGATCACGCGGCTTCGCGTCGTGCCATTTATCGCCACCTTGGGAATGTTGGGCGTCGCGCGTGGAGTCGCGAAAGGGATCGCCGGTTCGCAAACGGTTAACATGCCCGACACTTGGGCGAATGACCTGCTGCTCACGATTCCCAAACCGCAATGGTTGTTGGTTGCGCCCGGTGTCTGGATCGCAATCCTGCTGGCAGTAATTGCCGCTGTGGTTTTGCGTCGGACTGTTTTTGGACGACGGGTCTTTGCCCTGGGATCGAACGAAGCCGCCGCGCGCGCCTGCGGCATCGCAACCGATCGGCTGAAGCTTTATATCTATGCACTCGCCGGTTTGTTGTTTGGGCTCGCGGGCGTGATGCAGATGTCACGTCTGCGACAGGGCGATCCAACTGTGGCCGCTGGTTTGGAACTCGACATTATTGCTGCCGTAGTAATCGGCGGTGGAAGTCTCAGCGGCGGCGAAGGCAGTATTCTCGGTTCAATGATTGGCGCATTGATCATGGCGTTTCTGCGCAACGGTTGTCAGCAAGTCGGTTGGCCCAACTACATTCAGGAGATTATTATCGGCGCTCTGATCGTGATTGCAGTGGCTGTGGATCGGTGGCGCAGTTCAAGAACAGCAATGGCGTAGATGTGGAGTGCGCGATAAGCCACCTCAAGGTCAGGAAGGGTGGCTTGCCCCCGCCAGCTCTGGGAAACATTGATGGGTTAGATGGACCATAAGCAGGAAGAGCGGGGGCAAGCCGCCCTTCCCTACCTTGAGGTGGCTGCCACACAGCACTCGAGAAGGAGAGGTCAATGAACTATCGACATTTTGGTCGCACCAATTGGATGGTCAGTGAAGTTGGCTACGGCATGTGGGGCATGGGTGGCTGGACCGGTTCCGATGACGAAGAATCGCTCCGAGCTCTGCAGCACTCAGTCGATCTAGGATGCAATTTCTTCGACACGGCCTGGGCTTATGGCGAGGGCCGCAGCGAAGCTTTGTTGGGCCGGCTTGTGCGCGCGAATCCGGAGCACACGATTTACACGGCTACGAAGATTCCGCCGAAGAATGAAACTTGGCCCAGCCGGCGCGAATTCACGCTCGACGATACCTTTCCGCCCGACTACATCGAACGGCGTGTGCATGAAAGTCTCGAGCACGCCGGC
>QHXE01001124.1 GCA_003222835.1 Acidobacteriota bacterium
AAATAAATCAGAAAGATCGACATCACCATTCCAAGGCTCAACCCGGCGAAACTTGAGCTCATGGTCGATGCTTGACCGCGTAGAATGATATCGGTTCCAGGCGGCGCCGTTTTTTTAGCGGCAGCGATAATGGGTTTGATGTCGGCAAGCACACCGCCCAAGTCTCGTGCGCCAACGTTGCCGAAGACATCAACTACCGGCATTACGTTATAATGCGAATAAATGGGTTGGCTGGTCGTCCGTGAAACGGCGGAGACGTTCTCAAGTAATTGGCCGTTACCCGCACCAGGCTTTGATGCGCTAATTGGCGTCGACTTTAGATCGGACAGCGTAGTGGTTTGAGGTTCCGGTACGCGAACATTGACGAGATATTGAACGCCCGTCGCGGGGTCGAGCCAATAAGTCGGCGTCACCTGACTGCTACCGCTCAAAGCAAGCAGAACTGAGCCAGCCACATCTCTCTCCGAAAGTCCGAGCTGCGCTGCTTTTGTTCGATCGACCGAGAACATCACTCGGTGCAAATCGTTAGGCTGCTGAACCCGCACGTCCACGGCGCCGCGAACGCCACGGATCTTTTGAGCGATGGCACTGGCCACCTGTTGATCGGCCGCTTGATTTCTCCCCACCACCTGAACGTCGTAAGGGGCGGGAAGGCCGAAGTTAATGGTTTCGGTCACAATATCGGCTGGAAGGAAGTAAAAAGTAATTCCAGGAAAATCGCGGTTAAGGCTAAGGCGCAGATTGCGCACATAGTTGGCTGTCGGCTTATGCCCTGGGAGTAATGAGACTAAGATATCGGCATCGGCCGGTCCGGATACACCGCTGTCGTTGTAACTCAGGTTAATTCCGGAAACTGGAAGCCCGATATTGTCGATTATACCTTCCATTTCCTTTGCCGGAATCTGGCGGCGAATGTTGGTTTCGACTTCGTCGACCAACTTGGCAGTTTGCTCGATCCGCGTTCCGGTGGGAGCGCGCACATGCAATCGAAATGTTCCAGCGTCGACGCTAGGAAAAAAGTTTTGACCGAGAAACGGCACGAGCAGCCAAGAGCTAACGCAAAAAGCGAGGAACCCGACAGCGAAGGCCACCCTGTGCGCGAGAATCGAGCCTAACAAATTACCGTAGGCGTCCTTGAAACGATTGAACGCGTTTTCAAAACCATGCTGCAAAGCAGTCAACGGCCGCACCCAAAGTGGAACATGTTCTTGTTGGCCGGCTGCTGGTTTCTGGTGATGGCGCTCGAACCACATGATCATGGTCGGCACCAGCGTGCGCGAGAGCGCGTAGGAAGAGAGCACGGCAAAAACCACTGCTTCAAAGTGGAAACCATCGCCGGCAAAGCGATTTCGCCCGCACCCTTTAGGATCCCGTTTTCCAAATCCTCACCGCCGGCAAGGTGACGCTCGACGTTTTCGATTGTTACCGTCGCGTCATCTACCAGGATGCCGACCGCGAGCGCTAAACCGCCAAGAGTCATGATATTGATTGTCTGACCCAGCGCAC
This sequence comes from Acidobacteriota bacterium, assembly GCA_003222835.1. The sequence goes on from QHXE01001124.1 coordinate 1,507, forward strand.
TGAGAATTGCGAGAGAGGCCAACACCGAAAGTGGAATGGAAACCGCAATGATCAGCGTGCTCCTCCACGAACCAAGGAAGAGCAAAATCATCAGCGCGGTCAAAGCGGCCGCGATCACGCCTTCTCTCACGACACCGCTAACTGCGGCACTCACGAAGAGCGATTGATCGGCAAATTGTTTCACGTGTATATCGCTGGTCACGGTCTTTAGGATGTTTGCCATGGCGGCCTTAACTCCTGCGGCCACTGAGAGAGTCGATGCGCTGCCGTTCTTGAAAACGCTGAGCAGCGTGCTGCGGACCCCGTCCTGGCGGACGATATTTTCCTGCGGCATGTAGCCGTCGCGCACTTGCGCCACGTCGCTTATTTGAATGACAGTTCCGCCGACACTCTTGATCGGCAGATTGTTCAGCATGTCGATTTTGAACGGGCTTACGTTGAGATCGATTGGGACTTCCTTGCCGCCGATCTTGGCCACGCCGCTCGGATACGTTAGAGCCCCGTTACTGATTGCAGTGACGACGTCCGATTCGACAAGGTTCTTTGCTTCTAATGCCTTAAGATCGAGATCGACTGAAATGACTCTTTGCTTTCCGCCGTATGGATACGGAATGCTCACTCCAGGGACGCTGATCAGTCCGACGCGGATCTGGTTCAAAGCGGT
>QHXE01000088.1 GCA_003222835.1 Acidobacteriota bacterium
AGGTGAGGGGAAAGATCACCAGGCAAAAGCCCGCGAGGAGTATAGCACCGAAAAGCGCCGCCGCCCCTGCTGAGCCGGTTTCAGTACGCACTATGTCCATACCGCTCCGCTGTATCAAATTGAACACCGCCATGTACACCGACAGCAGGCCCATCAGAATCTCTCCGTTGTGCAATATCAACACGCCGCCCATTAAGGCTCCCCAAGAGATAAGCCTTAAAGTCAAGGCCAGCGCCAGCCTCCGCCCTATTTTTCCTATTTGCACCGGGCCAAGCAAAACTTCTTCTGCGAAGTAATACGGAAGTACGACCGCCACGAGAAACGGAAAGCGCGCCCACTTTGCCGTTGTCAGCCAAGCCTCGTAAAACGTCAAATCAAACCACGCGGTGGCGAGTAGCAGCAGCACGAGTCCGGCGAATGCCGCCGCGAGCAAGTCGCGAGTGGAACTCGCAAGTGCTTGCCGCTCGGCGCTCCAATGCATCAAGGTCAGCACTGCCCCAAGAAGAAGCAGGAAACTGGCAAGATAGTCGCCATGAAAGAGCCCGATCCTTCTCAATGGAATCCAGAATCGCAAAAGCAGCACGATGACGACTGAGCCGGCCGCAAATTCCAATAGAAGTCGTGGCACGCTGATGACAGTGCCAGTTACGGCGATTTCTGCGCCCGTGTTTTTTCCAGTGACTTCCCTCAGAAACGGTCCCGCAATCAGCAGGATCCCCACGAAGCCGGCCAGCGCGCCGATGAGCGGCCGCTGAGAAGGTAGGGCCGCGGCCGGAGATAAATGTAGGACTTGTGCCGCCCAGTTCTGCGAAGCGCGCATTGCGGCGCTGCTGAAGAGAATGCTGACGTGCGACGCGCCGGGGATTTCCAGGGATTTCGAGGTCGCATCGTTTCGCAAGGCAACCAGGTCGGCGGCATTTCCGCGCATCGACTGCAGTTCGCGCGAGCCAACCATCACCAGCGAATTGGGCGGAAGTTCAGGAGGATCACTGAAAAGCAACTTTTCCAAAGTCACTCCGTGCGCTGCCCGCATCGGCGCCGGCGAGATGGCGATCAAGCCCGCGACAGCAACACGCGCCGCAACACGTTCGGCAATCGCGCCGCCCATCGAATGCCCAGCAAGAATCGTGCGATTGGCATCGATCGCTCCGCGCGTAAGCAGTTCGCGCAGGAGTGCCTCTCCGCACTGTTCCGCTCGCGCCGGAGAAAACGGCCTCGGCGTGCGTCCGTGTCCCGGTAAGTCTGGAACGTAGACGCGAAGGCCCTGCTCCGCGAGGCCTCTCGCCATATAAGACATGATCTTCTTGTTTGCCGAGATTCCATGAAACAGCACGACCGAACCCTGCACTGCCGTGCCCGGCTTTTCTACGATCGTAGTTTCCAATCGGCAGCCTTCCGCATTGAAGATATACGTCCGCTCCTTGTAAGGCGTCGGCAGCGCAAGCCACAATCCTGCTGCACAGAGCAATACGCCCGCAATCGCCCGGACCGCCTGCCGTGATTTCATCGCCCGCCACTAGTAGCGGATCGGTCTCCGATTTGCAAGTCTATCTGGCATGTGGATTACTTCCGAGTCGCCCGTCAGTCGCCCAAGATCGCCTTAGCCGCCAGATCCGCGGGGCAACTACACGTCAAACCTGTCACTCGCAGTAATCCTCCGACTGAAATGATGGAACTGTCCCGCGAAGCTTATGTTACTCGGCTCGCAGGCTGGTCATCGGGCTGGTGCCCACCGCGCGGACGGCAGGCGATAGCGCCGCGGCAAGCGCGATCAAGAGCAATCCCGCCGCTGCGGCGAAATAGCTGCCGGGATCGAAACGTGTCACCCCGAAGAGCAGAGAATCAATCAGGCGGCCTAACCCGAGCGCACCCAGCGTGCCGACAAGCAAGCCGTAAGCTGCCAAGCGTCCCACTTGCGAAACCACAATCCAAAGGATAGTACGTGGTTGTGCGCCCAGCGCCACTCGGACGCCGAATTCCCTGCTCCGCTGGGTCACCAAATAGGACACCAGCCCATAGAGTCCCACGCCAGTGATGACCAGTGCGGTCGCCGCAAAAAGGGAGAGAAGGAAGGTGGTGAACCGCCGAGAGGCCATCTGATCTCCAAGAGCGGCGTCAATACTTACAAACCGGTCGACCGGCTGCCCCGGATCCACTACGTGAAGAGCAGCCTGCAGGGCCGCACGGGCACCGGATCCCCGAATCACGATTTCCATCGTGAGCGAAGGTTCCTGTGCGAGCGGGTGGTATGACTCGGTGAACACCGGCCGATCGGCGCCGGCTCGCCTTGTATCGGCGACCACGCCAACGATGGTGTACCACCGGGCTGTTTGGTTATTGGGATCGTCGAACGTGATGCGCTTTCCCAGAGGGTCGCCGTTGGCCCAATACGTGTCCGCGGTCGTCCGATTGACGATGACCACCGGCACGGTATCGGCGCGATCTCGCTCGTCGAAGAAGCGGCCGCGCAGCAGCGGAATCTTCATCGCGGAGAAGAATTCGGGCGAGACTGCGTCTGTAGTTAGCGGCATGGAGATCCGGTCCGGCCGGCCCTCGATGCTGAAAGGACCTGATTCTGGAAGACGCCCTAAGAAGAAATTGCTGATCGCAGTAGCGGACTTGATCCCGGAAGTGTGCCTCAGGCGCTCAAGGACGCCATCGTAAAGCTCCCTCATCTTCGCATCACTGGCGTAGCGCGCGAAAGGAAGTTGCACCTCCGCAAGGGCCACGTCGCGAGGGTCGAATCCGACGGAAACTTGCTGGACGCGCTCGAGACTGCGAATCAGCAGACAAGCACCGGTAAACAGGATCACGGCAAGCGCCATCTCGCCCGCGATGAGGACGGAGCGGAAACGCCGACTATGGCTGTGGCCCGCAAGTCCACGACCGCCCTCGCGAATGCTGCTCGCCAGATCGTGCTGCGACGCCTGAAGCGCCGGCAGGAGGCCGAACAGCAGACCCGCGGCCGTGGATGCAGCAAGGGCCAGGCCGGCAACGGTGAGGTCCAGCCGCGTGTCTTGCAACTGCGGAAGTTCGGGTGGCACCAGGCGCAGGAGAACGCCCACGCCTCCATAACCCGCCGCGATTCCGGCTATCCCGCCGATGAAAAACAGCAGCACCGCCTCCGTCAACAACTGGCGCACTACCCGGCTGCGGCCGGCTCCGAGCACCGTTCGGATCGCTAGTTCGGATGAACGAGTTCCCGCCCGCGCCGAAAGCATCCCGGCGATATTCGCGCAGCAAATCAGCAGAATGAAAATGACGGCTCCGCTGAGAACTGCCAGCGCCGTGCGGATTGGCCCCGTAAGATCGTCTCTCAGACTGACCAGCGCGACGCCGGCAAGGTCCCGGTCCTCCGCGTGTTGAGCGGCCAAAGTACGCGAGAGCGCATCCATCTCGCTTTGCGCCTGGCGCAGCGTAGTGCCGTCCCGCAGGCGTCCCACGACGTTCAGCCAGAAAGCTCCGCGGTTCTGGCGAGCGCGGTCGTCCACCACGAGCGGAGTCCAGAAATCGACATCGCGCTGCGGGAAGCGGATTAACGGCGGCGCGACTCCGGTGACCTCGTAAGAGCGGCCGCTCAACTCCAACTGCCGGCCGACGACCGCGGGATCGGCGCCGAACTGCCGGAGCCACAATTCATGGCTGATGACGATCTTGCGAGGGCGGCCCTGCTGATCGTCGCCGACGTCGAAGTCCTGCCCGAACTGGGGACGAACGCCCATGACACGGAAGAAATCCGCGGTAACCTGGGCCCCGCGGAGCTGCACCGGTTCGGCGCTCCCGGTCAAAATCAGCTTTGCGGAAGTGAACCCGGCCACGCCCTGGAAGCTCGCCGCGCGCCGCCAGTCCTCCAGCCGCGGCAGATTCGAGATGTCGTGGTCGAAGCCCTGCTTTGGATTGCGGATCCACACTCGCACCAGTTGATCGGGCTTGTCGTACGGCAGCGTCCCGTAAAGGACGGATTTGACGACGCTGAAGAGGGCCGCGTTGACTCCCATGCCCAACGCAAGCGTCGCGATGGCCACGGCGGTGAAGCCGGGGCTTCGCCGAAAAGCCCGAAAGGCGTAGGACAGATCGCTCGTCAGCATATGGAGGTGTTCTCCCGGCGCGTTCCACACTATCGAAACACAGGCTTCGAGAAAGAAGAGCCATGTCCACACGGCCCCGGGCTGCCGTTCCCATTGGCGGCGGAACACTGAAACCACTTCACGCTCGTAGTCCTGCCGGAACTGCGCTGGGTAAAGCCGCAACAACCTTCGGTGGACCCAGAGTGCGAGACGCGGCTCGATCATGGCTAAGTCCGTTTAGGGAGCAGGCCGCCCGTGCGGGCAGCTCGCAAGAGGCGTTCGAGCCGGCGCGCTTCGAGTTCGGCCACGCGGCGTCCGAGAGCCGTGAGACGGTAGTAGCGCCTCCTTTCATCATCTTCCGCGGGACGCTCGGCGAGTTCATCGATGAGACCGTTTTCGAGCAGGCGGTGGATCGAGCTGTAGAGAGTGCTGGGCGTGATGGCGCGTACGTCGCCCGTGCGTTCCTCGATGTCTCGAAGAATCGAATATCCGTGGCGTTCGCGATCGGCTAGCGAGACCAGGATCTGGAAGGTGTCGCGATGCAAAGGGAGGAAGGTTTCTGGAGAGCGATCGTCGTCGACTCGACGGACCATACGGAACGACTATATTCCAGAA
>QHXE01000089.1 GCA_003222835.1 Acidobacteriota bacterium
CGAGCAGAAAATCGATCCGTTCACGCGCAGTCAACTTGCCGGCAGCGTGCTGCTTCTCGACGCGCGCTGGACCACCACCTTGTGCAGCTCGTTCTTCGCGCTCACGCAGTTGATCGAGCTTGGAAAGTTTCGCGGGTTGTTGTTTTTGTGATGACATCAATCTCGGGCGGCTGAAAGAAGATTTTTAACGCAAAGGGCGCAGAGGTTTTCGCTAAGGCACGCAGAGGTTTTATTCAAATCTCTTTCTGACCTCTGATCTCTGACCTCCGACCTCTATCTTTAAGCTACCATTCTGCGTCGCAAACTTCTCATCGCCCACTCGCACGCTACCAGCGCAGATATTAGCAGATAAGCCGCTTCGTATGCGTGCCGCATGAGAAAACGCCCGGTCAGAAATGCGCGGGTCAGCTCAATCGATTCCGTCATCGGTAGAATGCGCGCCGGTATCTGCAACCACATCGGCAGCACTTCAAGCGGGAAAAACGCGCCCGAGACATACATCGTTGAGAAGAACATCGCCATGTAAATATTGAAAGCGTCGATGTCATGTACGTGCGCGGTGATTCCAAGCGAAAGGCCCGCCATAAACGTTGCTCCAGTCAGCAATGGCAACGGAGCCAGGATGGCCCAGGGCGAAGTCGCGGCGCCAAAGACTATCAACACCGTCATTATGATCACGGTGTCGAATAGACCGTGAGTTATGGCCCAGAGTATCTCTGCAAGAGCCAGCGATTCAGGATCCACAGGCGTGGCCAGGATCGCATCGTAGGTTGATTGATAGACCATCCGAAAATAGGCGGCGTAGGTCGTTTCAAACATCGCGCGCATCAGGACCGTGACGCCGAGAAGTCCCGCGCCCGCGAAAGTCAGATACGAAATGCCAGTGACCTTGCCGGCGACCAGAGCGCCGATGCCCCATCCAAATCCCAATATGGATATAACCGGCTCGATGATGGGTGCGACCAGATTGAGTTTCCATAATCGCAGATGCACGACGACGTTTCGCCGCCAAACGGCGAGCGCATCGCGAAGATCGATGTGGGTTGCCGCCAATGTCATAGAGTCTGATTAACCACAGAGGACACAGAGGGAGACGAAGCATTCTCGATGAAAGGGAACTGGTGCGCTACGATCATGGAGACTAGTTCATCTACGGCTGCTCGCGCCTTGCTTTTGACTTCCTCTGAATAACCGTAACGGTTGGCGTTTTCTTCGAATTCGTCCAAATCCAAAACCTGATAAGAAAAGTCCGGCTGCACCAGAACATCGATGTCGAGATCAATGTACGTCAGCATATTGTCTCTAAGCGACGGCGGCATGTTGACGTTGCAGTAATACAGCCTGGTCGCGCTGTTTTGGTTCACAAATCGGAAGATGTTGTACCAGCGGTCGAGCCAGTAGTATTCAATCGTTCGGGTTCCGCTTTCAATCGGGCCCAGCAAGTCATGTTGCACCTCATATTCGAATTCCGCATCAAGCACGAGCAACGAGCCGCTGTGTTGCGAGAGCTTGGCATTCCAGCGCCGATACTCCGTGCCGTTATACTTGAGGACGCGAACGCTGATTTGATCGGGCCTCTCCATGTAATGTGGCCCTCCCTTACGGTCGGGCTTCTGACACAATTGATTAACCACCCGCTACCGCGGGCGGTTCTGACTCATTGTCGCTGACTAGCTGGAGAAAAACGTCTTCCAAATTCGAAAGGCGGATCATTCGGCGTCGGCCCTCGTATTCTTTCATCAGCGGAGTCAGAGTTTCGGCTTCGGCTGCAAAATAAAAATGCGCATTGTTTCGAGCGATCGCCGCCACGCCATTTCGCGTCGTGTGCAGTGGCAGATCGCCGACCTCACGCACTTCCAGTGCGTAACGCGAAACCTTAGACAAAACTAAATCCTTGGGCGTGCCCGTCGCGAGAATTTGTCCGTGGTCGATTACCACCAGACGCTCGCAAAGTTTTTCGGCTTCTTCCATGTAATGCGTCGACAACAGGATCGTCACGCCACTCACGCGCCGCAGCTCTTCCAGCTTTTGCCAGATTTCCTGCCGCACCTGCGGATCGAGACCAGTAGTAGGCTCGTCAAGGACCAGCAGCCGCGGCTCATGTAACAGCGCCCGCGCAATCATCAATCGGCGTTTCATGCCTCCAGAAAGATGATCGATCCTGGAGTCAGCCCGCCCCCTCAAGCCGATGAACTGAAGTAGTTCGTTGGCGCGTTGCGCTGCCTGAGTTCGGGGAATCCGGAAATAACTGGCGTAGACGATCAGATTTCTAATGACGTTGAGATCGGGATCGAGATTGTTCTCTTGTGGAACGACACCGATCAGCGACCGAATCTGTCGTCCCCGGGTGCGAACGTCGAGACCTTCGACAAAAAGCTCTCCGGAAGTGAGCGGTGTCCGGCAGGCAATCATCCGCATCGTCGTTGACTTGCCCGCGCCGTTAGGGCCCAGCAGACCGAACGTCTCGCTGCGTTTGACTGAGAAGTCAATCGCATCGACCGCCGGCTGCTTTCCATAAACCTTGGTGAGGCCGCGAGCTTCGACCACGGGGTATTGGGTATGGGGTTTAGGGTGTAGTGATTCAAGCGACGCGTTCATTATCTACCACTACTCCCGGAAATATTGGTTTGGGAAAAAACTAGATGGTCTATTACCGCGAACAGGGGTGTCCCATCCAACACCCTACACCCGATCCCCAAAACCCTAAGCTATGCTTTCGCCGCCGCCGTCTTTTTCCAATCGGCCAGGAACTGTTCCTGACCTTTGTCGGTTAATGGATGTTTGAGCAGTTGTTCGAACACCTTATACGGCATCGTCGCAATATCCGAACCCAGACGCGCTGCTTCGATTACGTGAATCGGATGGCGCAAACTCGCAGCCAGGACTTCGGTTTTCCATTCATAGTTGTCGTAAATCTCGACAATTTCCTCGAGCAGTCGCAGACCGTTGTCGCCGATGTCGTCCAGCCGGCCAAGAAAGGGACTAATAAAGGATGCGCCGGCCTTCGCCGCGCAAATCGCCTGGGCTGCGGAGAAGCAGAGCGTCACGTTCACCTTGATTCCTTCGTCGTTCAAGATCTTGGTGGCTTCCAGGCCGTCAGCAGTGAGTGGGCACTTAACCACCACATTTGGCGCAATCTTCACGTACTCGCGCCCCTGCTTCACCATCACGTCTCGCTCATTGCTAGTCGTCTCGGCAGACACCGGGCCTGAAACGATCTTACAAATCTCGGCGATGTGTTGTTTGAAATCGACGTTTCCTTCTTTTGAAATCAATGTTGGATTCGTTGTCACACCATCCGCCAGTCCAAGGGCTGCCGCCTTGCGAATCTCATCCAGATTCGCGGTATCGAGAAAGAACTTCATACACGCCTCCTGAGTTTGTGCTTTCCTCTAAATATAAGCGAAACGTCACGCGAATGACAGCGAAGTCCGTAACCTCCGCGGTATAGCGGGCGGTCGATCTCTGCGATCCGTTACTTTGTTAATGAGGTTAACCGCCCACTAGCGCAGGCGGTTCTGACGTCTGCCCGATACGGTCTAAAGGATAACCATATCGTATTCATCGCCACTGTTTTCTTACCCTCTCACCAAGGAGTTGGACGAATGGAATGCTGATTGCAATGAGCGCGGTGAAATTAACTTTCCCCTCAGCCCGGAAATAAGATGGAGGATGGGTTATGAAATCAAGACACTTCAAACGCCTCGCGACGAGTCTTGCCCTATGCGCAATCGCAGTGCTCGTGGGCGTTGACCTAGCAAGCGCACAGGGCCGTCGCGACCGGCAGCGTGATAATCAGGATCAGTCTCAGTCTCAACAGCCTCAGAACGAGCGCCGTCGCGGTGGGGAAGAGAATCAGCGGCCGCAAGCCGAGGATCAGCAACGTCAGGCCGAGCGCCAGAGACAGGAACAAGCCCGCGGTGAGGAGCGCCGCCGATCAGAACAACAGCGCCAGGAGCAGGATCAGCAGCGGCGGCGGGACGAGAATTCCCGGCGCATTGATCAGCAACGCCAAATCGAAGCGCAGCAAAGACGGAATGCTGAACAACAGCGAACGGTCAATGAGCAGCAGCAGCAGCGAGAGTTGCAACGGCGACGTAATGAGGAGCAGGGCCGAGTTCAGCAACAGCAACGCATTCTCGACCAGCAGCAAAGGCGGAACGAAGAGCAGCGCCGACTGAATGAACGCCAGAATCAAGATCAAAGGCGCCAGTCGGAAGATCAGCGTCGGCCGCAACAGCAGGAACAGCAAAGCCTAAGGCGCGATTCGGAACAACGCCGCATGGAAGAGCAGCGGCGCGTCTCAGAACAGGATCGCTGGCGGCGTGATAATCAGGATCGGCAGCAGCGCGATCGTAACCAGCAGAATCGTTTGTCAGAGCAGCAACGCAACGAGTGGCTGCGACGCGAGCAACAACAATGGCGGCAACGTCTTGGTGGCGAGAGCGCGAACGGCAGCTTCAGAATCAGCGGCGGCAAAATTACTGGCGCTTCCACCAAAACTATTATGACCGCCTGCGCCGCGATCAAATACGTCTGCAGAGCTTTAACTATTACGACTACGGTGCGCCCACTTATTACTATGATCGTGGGGGCTCGTCGTTTTACCTTAACCAATACGGCGCCGATCTGCTGACGCGAGCGATCAATGACGGCTACGAAGAAGGTTATCGAGCAGGTTTGGCGGACCGCCAGGACGGCTGGCAATTCGACCCGGAGAATAATGATGCGTTTCAGGACGCTAGCTACGGCTACGACGGATACTACGTCGACGTTGGGGAATATCAGTACTATTTTCGTGAAGGTTTCCGTCGTGGATACGAGGATGGCTATTACGGGCGCTATCAGTACGGCGCTTACTCGAACGGAAGGTACAGCATCCTCGGCGATGTCTTGAGCTTGATTCTTGATCTGCGGCGGTACTGACAATCAGGTAAGAATATCTCGATAACTTAAGCCGGCCTTAGCGAGCGAGTAACGCGAAGGCCGGCATATTCTTTCTGGACTTACCATCATCACCGCAAACAAGGACGTGCTCGTTCTCTAGAGAGCACTCTGTTTAGATTGCCGACTTATCCGCTCTCAAAGTGAGCTGACGCTAGAACGAGCGGACAAGTCCGCAATCTAAACGGGAGTTTTCAGCAACCTGCTAGGGCACGGTCTCAGCAACAATTTCCGACTTCGGACTAACATTGCCGGAAGTATCGACGGCTTCCAAATAGTAGTAATAGGTCTTGCCGGGCTCGACGTTTTCATCCGTGAAGGTAGTCTTTGTGTAAAGCGTTGGCGTCAGCTTGGTCCATGGACCCTTTGGATCTGTGGAGCGGTAGAGAAGATAGCCGGCAACATCGGGTTCTGGGTTCGCTGACCAAAATACTGAAAGCCGTCCAGGCGCCGGTCCAACGCTCACTCCAGTAGGCGCGGAAGGTCGATAAATGTCCTTGGGCTCTGCTCTGACGGGGTTTGAGTCCAAACTCTCAACTGGCTTTGCCAACGTTCCGAGTGAAACCGCTCGCACCAGATAAGTATATTTCTCGCCGAACTTGAAACTACGATCCTGATATTGATTCGCCGAAATTGGTATTTGATTGAGAGGGCTTTTGCCCGATTGGGGCTGGGAGGCGGCGGTTCGGTAGACGTTGTAGCCTAGCAAGTTCACCGGTGTTGAGCCGTCGATATTAGCCTTGGGCGGTTCCCACGAAATTGTGATTGCCGTTTCTGACTCTTCCTCTTTGACATTCGTCGGCGGTTCGGAAATCTTGGCGGCGGGTTCGAATAGAAAGAAATTTGAAAACGCGGCGCGCTGACCGGCAGAATTAACGTACCGAATCGCATAACGCAGACGCGTTGGCTCGCCTGCTAATTCGAGCGGGTCCTGGTAAGTGAGATTTTCACCGGCCCGTCTTATCTCGTCGTAGGTGACAGAACCCACGAGCGTGGCCCGGGCGGCGAATTCCTCCTCAGTCATGGGCAGCGGCGCATTGGGTTTCTCGGCGACGCGATACACATCGATGCGCCGGATGCTCTGTACGCTACTCTCGCCGGCATTGCGTCGTGGCGCGGGCCAGCTCAGAACGATCAGATTGCCGCGCTGCGCGCCAGTCAACTGCTCCGTGCGTTGCGGAATTCGCTCAAGCGGTGGCAGCGGCGGAGTTCGCTTTCCGCAGGTGGGCGCGAGCGAAAGGGCAGAGAGGGCAAGCAATAACATTAGATGACGTGCCGCCGACTTGCGCCATCGTTTTGAAGGTCTTGACTGGGACACTGAAGTTGGGGGCAAGCGGAGTTAAAGGATGTAACGACTCAAATCCTGATCCTTCACCGTGTCGGCAAGCATATGGTCGACGTACTTGGCATCGATAGATTTTTGTTTCGGCTCAAGATCCGGCCCTTCGAAACTGATCTCGTCGAGTAGTCGCTCCATAATTGTATGCAGTCGCCGCGCCCCAATATCTTCAGTTTGCTGATTAACGCGGGCGGAAAAATTAGCAATAGCATCAATCGCGTCTTTAGTAAAATCCAGTTTGACGCCCTCGGTTTCCATCAGCGCTTTATACTGTTTCACCAGCGAGTTCTTTGGTTCGACCAGAATGCGCTTGAAATCTTCGATCGTCAGCGACTCGAGTTCAACCCGAATTGGGAACCGTCCTTGAAGTTCCGGAATCAAGTCGGACGGTTTCGAAACATGAAATGCTCCGGCCGCGATAAACAGAATGTGATCCGTGCGCACCATACCATAGCGCGTGTTCACAGTTGTTCCCTCGACGATCGGCAGGATATCGCGCTGCACGCCTTCGCGCGAAACATCCGGGCCATGTCCTGACTCGCGACCTGCGATCTTATCAATCTCATCGAGGAAGATAATGCCCGACGATTCTACTCGCTCGAGCGCGGCGCGAGCGACGGCATCCATGTCGATCAGGCGCTCCTCTTCTTCCTGCATCAGATATTCCATTGCTTCGTCAACGCGCATCTTGCGGCGTTTCGTGCGCCCTTGAAAGAGGTTGCCGAGCATGTCCTTCATGTTGATGCCCATCTCTTCGACGCCCATCGGGCCGGCAAATTCAATCGTGGGGAAGCTTTTCTCGCGCACTTCGACTTCGACCAGACGATTGTCGAGTTTGCCTGAACGAAGTTGTGTGCGCAGCTTCTCCCGCGTGCGGGCAAAGTTTTCGTCTCGCGGTTCGTTCTCAGGAACCAGCATAGGCACACTGGTCTCACCTGAATCGAAATCGAAAAGGGGACTAGGCCCGGAAGGTTTTGGCGGCGGCAATAAGATATCGAGAATGCGTTCTTCGACGTTGAGTTCGGCCTTGTCCGCGATCTCTTCAATCTTTTCCTGCCGCACCATGTCGACTGAAATCTCGGTGAGGTCGCGAATCATGCTCTCCACATCGCGGCCGACGTAGCCCACTTCAGTAAATTTGGAGGCTTCAACTTTCAGGAACGGCGAATTAGACATCCGCGCCAAACGACGGGCAATCTCAGTCTTGCCGACGCCGGTCGAGCCAATCATGATGATGTTCTTCGGAATTACGTCGGCGGCAAGATCGGGGGGCAGCTTTTTTCGTCGGACGCGGTTGCGCAGAGCGATGGCGACCGCGCGCTTCGCTGCCTTCTGTCCTACGACGTGCTTGTCGAGTTCGACAACGATTTGCCTCGGCGTCATCTCGTCGAGACGCACTTCCTGCTCTTCAGTTTCACCTGCGAGATAGATAACCATTGCCTAAAAGCGAATCACGGATAAGATGACTTTGAAAGTGTCGGCTGCCAACTCTTTAGAACGACGTTGAATCTGCTACCGCCTTCATAGCTCCTCGATCACGACGTTCGCATTACTGTAGATGCATATCTCGCCGGCGATGCGCATCGCTTCAATCGCGATCTCGCGCGCCGACAACTCAGTGTTTGCGACTAAGGCTCGTGCTGCCGCTAGAGCATAAGAGCCGCCGGAGCCGATCGCCAGCACACCGTCATCCGGCGAAATCACGTCACCGTTGCCTGATAGCAGAAACGAACTCTTTTCGTCGGCCACCACCAGCAAGGCTTCGAGATGGCGGAGAATCTTGTCCGTGCGCCATTCCTTACTCAATTCAATC
>QHXE01000090.1 GCA_003222835.1 Acidobacteriota bacterium
ACGTTTCCCGTGAACGGAAAGTTCAGCAAGGAACAGGCAGATATCTATCAGATTGTTTATGACGCGCAGGAAGCAGTTGCCAGGGTTGCGAAGCCGGGTGGCAGTCTCTCGACAAATCACAACGCAGCAACCGAAGTAATTAAGGACGGACTACTAAGGCTGGGATTAATCACTGATCGCAATTCGGAACAATATCGAATCTGGTTCATGCATGGCACGGGGCATTGGCTGGGCATGAACGTGCACGACGTTGGCGGCGGGGCACCCTTCGAACCGGGAATGACGTTTACCAATGAACCAGGAATCTACATTCGCCCCGACGCTCTCGACAACCTGCCGAAGACTCCTGATAACGAAAAATTCATCGCGGCGGTAAAGCCCGCGTTCGAAAAATACCGTGGGCTGGGCGTGCGCATCGAAGACGACATGGTGATCACGCCCGAAGGCGTCAACTGGATGACCGGCGCTTTGCCGCGCAGCATCGCGGACATCGAGACTTTCATTGCCAAGGCGCGACGCGAAATGAAATAGGAATCCAAATTCAATTGAATTAATGAGACTTCCTGTCATCCAAGGCGTTATCCGTCGACGCATCCTTGCCAACTTTCGCGTTGACGCGCAAGCAATGCAGCGGGAAATACCTGCTCGCTTCCGACCCAAATTGCAGAACGGTCTCGCTATTGCCGGCGTTTGCTTAATTCGTCTGGAACACATTCGTCCCAGAGCGATGCCTAAAATAGTTGGTCTCAATAGCGAGAATGCCGCCCATCGAGTGGCGGTAATTTGGGACGAAGGCGGTGAGAGTTGCGAAGGAGTCTTTATATCTCGCCGGGACACAAGCTCTCAAATCAACCATCTGCTCGGTGGACGCGTTTTCCCGGGCGAGCATCACCACGCTTCGTTCTCTGTCATGGAGTCTGATTCGGAAATAAGCTTGAAAATGAATTCCGATGATGCGAACGTGAGAGTTGAAATCGCGGGAAGAATCGCGTCAGACTTGCCTTCCACTTCCGTCTTTTCTTCTTTGGCTGAGGCTTCATCTTTTTTTGAGGGCGGCTCATTAGGTTATTCCGTTACCAACGATGCGGATCGTCTGGATGGCTTGAAGTTGCAAACTAGCCAATGGCAAGTCGAGCCGCTGGAAATTACGAATGTCTACTCGAGTTATTTTTACGATGAAACCAGATTTCCCAAGGGCACGATCGAGTTCGATCATGCCCTAATCATGCGCAATATCCAGCACGAATGGCACAGCGCAGATGACTTGTACGTGTAAGATCTCAATGCGTTCAATTGAGAGATTGAAAGCGAAGTCTTTCGGAGATTCCTTCCCTGAGGAGCATACACATGCGAAATAAGATTGTCTGGATTTCGATCCTTGTCGCCATGGCTTTCGGAGTTATCTGTGAAGGAGCCTTCGAACAGAGCGTCCAATCCCAGGGACGAGCCGGCTTGACCCCGGAAGTGATCGCCCGGCGAAACTCGGTTGAGAATGAATTGCAGTCGGTTGCTATTGTCGAGCGCAAGCTCATGATCCCGATGCGTGACGGTAAGCGCATGGCGACCGATGTCTATCGGCCGAAAGACACATCGAAGAAATATCCGGCGATCTTTGTTCGCACTCCATATAACTTCAATTTTTGGGATGTCCGCAACGGCGCGCCGCGTGACATGACGACTGAACTCGACGCGGTAAAGCGCGGATACGTCTACGTCGAGATGAACGAGCGCGGACACTTTTTCTCGGAAGGAAACTACGACATCCTGGGCCCGCCGCTCAGCGATGGGGACGACGCTTTTACATGGATGGCGAAGCAACCCTGGTCGAATGGCAAGGTCGGCACGATCGGATGCTCTTCTACAGCCGAATGGCAGTTGGGAGTCGCGGCTCAGGGCAATCCGGCGTATGCGGCGATGATTCCGCAAGGTTTTGGCGCGGGCGTGGGACGAGTCGCTCCGTATTATGAGCAGGGCAACTGGTATCGGGGTGGCGCGGTTCAGATGCTGTTCATCGCGTGGCTTTATGGGGAACAGAACCAGGTGCGGCCGACGTTTCCGGCCGTAACTTCGCAAGAGGATTTGATTCGCGTTTCGAAATCCTTCGATCTGTCACAGCAGTTGCCGCCGGTCGATTGGTCAAAGGCACTGCATCGCCTTCCCGAGAATGAGATCATCAAAGCCGTCGATGGGCCGCACGGAATCTTCGCCGACAAGATGCCCGTCGACACTGGTGGCGCCATGATCGAACGCGCGCCGAACGATCCGGCGTGGTACAAGGGCGGCTTGTGGCACGACAACATGAAAATCAACGTGCCAGGATTCTGGTTTATGTCATGGTACGACGTGTCTGTGGGACCTAACCTCGCGGCATACAATCAAGTGCGGAAGACTGCTCGGCCTGAAATTGCCGACAAGCAGTACGCAGTGATCGCGCCAACGTTGCATTGCTCTTACAAGCGCGCCACGGAGAACACCGTAATAGGCGAGCGCAGTGTAGGAGACGCGCGTTTGAATTATGACGAGCTGACCTATGCCTGGTTCGATTACTTTCTAAAAGGTGAGAACAACCAGATTCTTGAGAAGATACCGAAGGTGCGCTACTACACGATGGGTATCAACAAGTGGCAGTCGTCGGATACCTGGCCGCCTCGCGGCGCGCAACCAATAAACTTTTTCCTGGCTAGTGGTGGTAAGGCTAACACGCTCGATGGCGACGGTGCGCTCAGCGGCGCCGCTCCAACAGCCGATAACCCGGATAAGTTCGACTATGATCCGCTGAATCCGGCGCCCTCTTACGGTGGTAATGTTTGCTGCACCGGGAACGCCGTGCAAGGCGGCGCTTTCGATCAGCGCAAGATGGAAACCCGACCTGACATTCTGGTTTACACGACCGAGCCCTTGAAGGAAGGGATTGAAGTAAGTGGGCCAATTGAAGTCACGCTTTACGTCTCTTCGGACGCAAAGGACACGGACTTCACGGTGAAACTAATCGATGTGTATCCGGACGGGCATGCTTACAATCTGGATGAGACGATCCAGCGTCTGAGATATCGGAACGGTTACGATAAGCCGCTGGCGTGGCTCGAGCCGGGCAAGGTGTACAAGGTAACGCTGCAGCCGATGACGACGAGCAATTACTTTGAAGCGGGCCATCGGATTCGACTCGAGGTCTCAAGCAGCAACTTCCCACGCTTCGATCGAAACCTGAACACGGGCGGGAATAATTACAACGAATCGAAAGGAGTTGTCGCGCACAACTCCGTGCACCACTCAAAACAGTATCCGTCAGAACTGAAGATCACGGTCGTGAAGAAATAGTCTGATCTTTTGATCCGCACGTTGAGGAGAGGAAACCTAATGAACAATTGCATCAGGAGAAAAGTGTGCTCCACTCTCGCTGGCCTGATGCCCTGCGCCAAAACTTTGTCGGTAGTCAGGGCCAAGTCACCGTCTTCCAAACGCCCTCTCCCTTTGGGAGAGGGATGGGGTGAGGGATTAGCGAACACAGCGAGGTACCCCACACCTTTTTTCTTTTCTTTCTACGCTTCGCGCCCTCACCCTAGCCCTCTCCCAGAGGGAGAGGGAAACAAAAAACCGACTAACCGACAATTTCTTGGCGCACTGGGAGTGATGTTGACTCTTGCTCTTACCGCAGGAGCGCAGACTCTCGATCAAAAGCAGGCCGACAAAGAGTACGAAGTAGGCGCGGTGCTGTGGCAGCAATCTTCCGGTGAACACCGCGCGCTGGCGTACCAGGCATTCGCGCTCGCGAAACTGATGCTGGATCGCGATCTGCGAATTAATCGACGCGGTAAGTTGAGACGCGCCGTCGTGGTGGACGTGGACGAAACGATCCTCGATAACAGTGCTCACGAAGCCTGGCTGATAAAGAATCATCGGAGTTACAACCCGCAAGACTGGACTGAGTGGTGCAATCGGGCAGAAGCCGGCGCCGTTCCCGGAGCGGTTGAATTTCTGCGCTACGCCAATTCACATGGTGTGCGCGTCTTCTACATCACCAACCGCAAAGAGGTTGAGAAAGACGGCACGGCAAGGAACTTGAAGCAGCTTGGCTTTCCCGAAGTGAACGATGAAACGCTGCTGGTCAGAACGGATAAGGATAGCTCCAGCAAGGAACCGCGTCGCCTTGCGGTAGGTGCGAAATACCACGTGGTGCTGCTGATGGGCGATGATCTAAACGACTTTGCCGAAGTGTTCGAGCAAAGCAAGACTGCCGTCAGCAGGATCGAGGCAGTAGAGCGAAATAGAGATCAATTCGGCGCGCACTTCATCGTGCTTCCCAATCCGATGTACGGCCATTGGGAAGACGCGATTTATGGAAGCAATTCCAAACTAACCGAAGAAGAAAAAGCGGCGAAAAGACGGGAGCAACTGAAAGCGAACTGATGCCTGGCGGCAAGTCATCTTACTCACGTGTACGCCAGGAACTTGCAGGTAAGGCCCTCTGATTCACACCCTGCTTCTGAAGGAGGCTGTCGGGAAATCCCGTAGGGATGCAATGTTTATAGAAAAGCTCGCACCGGTTGATCTCGGAGAGCCCATTTATGGGCGAACGATAGTCGGTTGCGCTCCTAAAGGAGCAACTACATCTCAATTGTGCCTGCCCTTCT
>QHXE01000091.1 GCA_003222835.1 Acidobacteriota bacterium
GGGCTGGCGGTGCTTAATCCCACCAGTGGAAAGATCGAACGCGAGACCAAGGCAGGGTACTACCCATACACGGTGCGTTATATCAGCGGAAAACTTTTCGTTACCGTTTTGGGCGAGGACAAAGTATTCGTGTTCGATCGAGAACTAAGACTGACCAAGACCATTTCCGTTGGCCGCACGCCGCAGGAGTCGTGCCGCGACGGCCGGCGCCTGTACGTAGTTAATACTGGCGCGGACAGTCTCTCGGTAGTTGACACGCAAACCGATCGGATCACTTCCACAATTTCGCTGGCCGAGAAGGGAAGCCGCTTTGGCGTCGCGCCGACTTCCTGCGCGGTTGAGGGGAATCGCCTTTATGTAACGCTGGGAAATAGCAATGCGGTAGCAGTCTTCGATCGCAAGACAAATAAACGGCTGAGCCTTATTCCCGCGGGTTGGTATCCGACGAAGGTTCTGGCAAATGAACAGCAATTGTTCGTGCTGAATGCGAAGGGCGTGTGGCCGCGTCATCCTAATCCCAAAGGTCCGGCCGGCGCCGGGCCGAGCCGCACCGGAGACTATGTGCTCACGTTGCTGAAAGGAACCGTCTCGATCATCGAGCAGAAGGACGCGCAGAAAAATCAAGGCGCGTGGACGGAGACAGTGAATAGAAGCGGGCCGCTGTTCGATGCCAAAGCCGGATTCAAGCTGCCGATCAAATACATCTTTTACGTTATCAAAGAGAATCGCACTTACGATCAGGTGCTCGGCGATCTGGGGCGCGGTAACGGTGATTCAAAGTTGACGATTTTTGGCCGGTCTGTCACCCCTGTTCATCATCAACTCGCAAATGATTTTGTCACGCTCGATAATTTTTTCTGTAATGGCGAGATCAGTGTACTGGGCCACAGCTTCACGACCAGTGGCTACGCCAGCCCCTTCATCGAGTGGCTCGGGAACCTTACTTACTCGAATCGTTGGAATGCCAAGAACAATCCCTGCTCAACGCCCGAAGTTGCGTGCGTTGGGGGCGGCTATCCTTATGGTATGGTTCCCGCGACGACTTCACCCGCATATCTGTGGGATCGTCTTGACGAAAAGGGCGTCGATTATCGCATCTACGGCGAGAACTATTTTCTGTTCACGCGCGCTTACAAAATCTTCACCGATCTATATGGGCCGGAAGGCGAGCTGGCAAAGAAGTTTTACGCCAAGGTGATCGAGGTGGCCTCCTCCGGCGATGATCGCGGCACTGAATTCAATGAACTTGCGAAACCGTATTTCGATCGGGCCAAGACCCGCGCCGACGCTTACAATCTGCTTGGCGATCCGGGTTTCATCAGCCGGCTGTCGCATTTTCTCACTGGTGACTACACCTTTGCGACAGTCCTGAAGCGCGATGATAGATTGAGACATCGCTTTGCGGACTATCTTTATCATTATCCCTTCAGCTTTCGTTCGTGGGACTTGAAGTACTCCGATCTCGATCGCGTGCGCGAATGGAAGAAGGATTTTGAAACGCAACTGCGGCTGGGACACGTGGCCCAGCTTTCATACATCTGGTTGCCGAACGACCATACCGATGGCAGCAGCAAGAAGATTCTGGATGCCTATCAGTTCATGGCTCAGAACGATGCCGCGGTTGGTCGAGTGATCGAAACAATCTCGCACAGTCCGATTTGGAAAGAATCGTTGATTCTGATGGAGGAAGACGACGCGCAGAATGGTCCCGATCATGTCGATGCCACGCGTACGATCGCCTTCGCCGCGGGCCCATACGTGAAGCGCGGCGCCTTAGTCGGCGATCGCTACGATCAGCTTAGCATGCTGCGCACGATTGAAATTCTGCTCGGCTTGGCGCCGCTAAATTCGAACGAGGCGATGGCCGCGCCGATGTTTGGAATCTTCACCGATAAGCCGAACGTTCAATCGTTCACGCCGGCGAGAATCTCGGAGCGAATTGCGGATGCCGATCGGGAGCGTTACCGGCAGTTAGGTCCTTAAGGTACTCTCCTTAGACATCGGCGATGTTATACTCGACTCGAACGCGAATAGAGTAGTGAGGCAACATATGGCCAGGAGACTAAAAGACCTGAGAGAAATGAAGATCGAACGTCCACCAAGGCGCAAGTTGTCAGCCAAGGAGTCGCTTAAGCGAACTGAAGAGTTCGATAAGCGGAAGGAGCGCTTCATTGCCGCTATCAGAAAAAGCAAGAATCGAAGTCTACCTGCCTGACCTTCCGCGAGCTGCTTATTACGACCTGCTTGAGGAGTTGAGCCGAGAATTCACTTATGCTTTTGGCGGTTGCACGATCATTCAAGGTCTAGATGGCAGCTATCTTTCGGAAGCAGGCTTGCCGGTTCAAGATCGCATTAATCTGATTTACACCGACACGCCCTATGCCTTCGACGAGAACTTCCAGACTATCTCAGCGTATGCCGACAAACTCAGGGCTGCCGTTGCGAAGGCATTGAATGAAGAGACCGTTCTCATAACAGTCGCGAGGATCTATCACGCGGAGTGATCGGAGGGGTCGTTGCTCTTCCTCACTCGCAAAACTTCAAAATCCGAAGGAGCGCCAGAATGTTCAAGAACCTGCGTTCGTCCCGATCCCTGTCCCTGGTTTCATTGGTTTTCGTTTTTGCTCTTCTCGCCACGCCGATCCTAGGCCAGCGACGACAATCCGCCAGTGGGCCACCGTCATCGTCAGGCGGCGATCCTCTGAAGGCTCTTCAGTGGCGATCGATTGGACCGTTTCGCGGCGGTCGCGTGACCGCTGTTACGGGTGTCGCTTCACAGCCGATGGTTTTCTATTTCGGCGGCACCGGTGGCGGCGTTTGGAAGACGATGGACGGCGGCATCAACTGGGAACCGATCACGGACGGGTCGGTCTTCGGAACCGGATCAGTCGGCGCGATCGGTTTATCGGATTCCGATCCGAACACGATCTATGTCGGTATGGGCGAATCGCCGATTCGCGGCAACGTCTCGCACGGCGATGGAGTTTACAAATCGACGGACGGCGGCAAGACCTGGAAGCACATCGGCCTGGAAGACACGCGACAAATTGCGCGCATTCGCGTTCATCCGAAGAATCCGGATATCGTTTACGTCGCGGCGCAGGGACATGTGTGGGCGCCGAACGAACAACGCGGCGTATTTCGATCAAAGGATGGCGGCAAGACCTGGCAGAAAGTTCTTTTCCGCAGCGACAAAGCCGGCGCCTGCGATCTGATTATCGATCCAACCAATTCGAACGTTATCTACGCAGCGTTCTGGGAAGTCTATCGCAAGCCGTGGACTTTGGAGAGTGGTGGTCCGGGCAGCGGGATCTTCAAATCTACTGATGGCGGCGACACCTGGACTGAAGTCACGCGCAGTCCGGGCTTGCCGCGCGGAACGATCGGAATCGTGGGCATCACGGTTTCTCCGGCTAATCCTGATCGCGTCTGGGCGATTGTCGAAGCCGAAGACGGCGGTGTGTTTCGATCGGACAACGGCGGCAAGAACTGGACGAAGACAAATGAGCAGCGAAATCTCCGCCAGCGGGCATGGTATTACTCGCGCATCTATGCCGATCCAAAGAACGCCGACACGGTTTACGTGCTCAACACCGGCTTCTATCGATCGAACGATGGCGGGCGGACATTCACCGGCATAGGTGTGCCGCATGGCGATAATCACGATCTTTGGATCGCTCCCGAGGATCCGAACCGAATGATCGAAAGCAACGACGGCGGCGCGAACGTTTCATTCAATGGCGGTCGAAGCTGGAGCGAACAGGATCAGCCTACCGCGCAATTCTATCGCGTCGCGCTCGACAACGATTTTCCGTATCACGTCTATGGCGCGCAGCAGGACAATTCGACGGTGCGTATTGCCAGCCGCACGACTGACAACGGCATTACCCAGCGAGATTGGTTTGATGTGGGCGGCGGTGAATCGGGCTGGATTGCTCCTTCGCCGAAGGATTCGGAAATAGTTTTTGCCGGGTCGTATGACGGTTTGATAACGCGCTACGACAATCATACTGGCCAACTCCGCGACGTTAATCCTTATCCGAACAACCCGATGGGTTCGGGCGCGGGCGATATCAAGTATCGATTCCAATGGAACTTCCCGCTCGCGTTTTCTCCTAACGATTCGAGTACGCTTTATGCGGCGGCGAACGTGCTGTTCAAATCGACGAACGAAGGCCAAAGCTGGGAAGTAATCAGTCCCGACCTGACGCGCAACGACAAGTCGAAGCAGGGATCTTCCGGTGGTCCAATCACCAAAGACAACACGAGCATTGAGTACTACGACACGATCTTCACCGTGATGGAATCGCCGGTCCAAGCCGGGACCATCTGGAGCGGTTCCGACGACGGCCTGGTGCAAGTGACGCGTGATGGTGGTAAGAAGTGGTCTAACGTTACGCCACCGAAAGACATCATGCCGGAATGGATTCAGATCAATTCGCTCGATGCTTCGCCGTTTGACGCGGGCACTGCCTATGTCGCGGCGACGATGTACAAGTATGACGATTACAAACCGTATCTTTACAAGACGAGTGACTACGGCAAGAGTTGGAAGAAGATTACCAACGGCATTCCCGAAGGCGCGTTCACACGCGTGATTCGCGAAGACCCTAACAAGCGCGGATTGCTCTATGCCGGCACTGAGACGGGGATTTACGTTTCGTTCGACGATGGCGCGAACTGGCAATCAATGCAATTCAATCTTCCCGTGGTGCCAATCTCCGATCTTGCCATTCACAAGCGCGAAAGAGAATTGGTCGCAGCGACGCAGGGGCGAGCCTTCTGGATCTTTGATGACTTGCCGGCGCTGCACCAAATGA
>QHXE01000092.1 GCA_003222835.1 Acidobacteriota bacterium
CATCGAGCAGGCGCTCCATCGGATAGGCATCAAGCGTTTGCGGCTTGGCGTTCACGACGCACCGAATTTTTATTTTCTCAGACACAAACCGTTTCCTCGGCATCGCTCCGTTAGAGGCACTTCATTAGTAATAAGCTCGAAAAATCAACTCTAAATTTGTCATAAGGATAGAGAGACAAGTGAGAAAGCACAACTTTGGAAAAACGCAATCTGAGAGCGATGCGTTCGCAGTTCAGAAACTCAGCCTTACTCGCAAACTAATCTGTCGATTGCCGCCTGAGCCGCCACCGCCCGGACCGAAGAAGAACATCCCAGACGTGCCGGTAGACTTCAGAAAATAGGGCGAAGCCATGTTTCCGACCGGTGTTCCTTTGTTCGCATGGTTAAGAACGTTATTGGCGTAAATCGAAAATGATAATTGATAAGGCCTTTGGATTGGCGGCTTGGCCGGTGGCTTTTGATTGCCGGCGGTTGTCGGCGCCGTAGCGGTCACAACATTCGCATTCGCGGGCGGAGCCTTAGGCGGAATCGCACGACCAAACTTGATGACTTTCGAGACACCGAGATTTACCGAAAAGAAGGCGGGACCTTGTCCGAAGTTTCGCGGAATGATCCTTTGTCCGGGAGACGGATTCGGATCGAAAGCGCCCAGTGGCGTTACCATGACGCCCGGTTTGTTTAGATCCGTGGCAAAAGCTGGCCGCTCGGTAAAAAAAGTATCGCCGTTTGTATCGTGCCCGGTAATGATATTGAAAGGAGGGCCTGAATTGGCGATGATAAGAGTATTCACGCTAGCCCGAACGTGTTTGATAGTCTGCGCCAGCCCAAAGCCAGTGGCGCACGTCGAAACTAGCTCGGCCCCATTCGTGGCTGAAATCATATGGATCAAAAGGCGACCCGCTGGTTCCGTTGTCAGTACTCCGAGTCTTATTCAAAGAATAATTGGCCCAAAAACTCACCTTGCTGACCTTTCCGTTCGCGGTCACGCTGAGGCTGTCGTACCGCGATCGCCCGTTCGATTCAGATTCGAGAATGTTTCCCGCACTCTGGCCAAGCGGCCGCACACCGCTCGTTGGTTGCGCCGGATTGAAACTTCCGGCCAAAGGCGCGTTGACATTCACAGTTCGCTGAGCACGGAGGGTGCGGCCGTACGCATAACCGAGTGCGAGTTTGAGATTCTTCGAGAGTTGCCGTTCGATGCTCAACGAACCGCGCAATGAATAATTTGGTGCGAGGTCTGAGCTGATCACGCGGCGCGTCTGCGGTTGAGCGAAGGCGTCCAGTAGACTAATCGCCGGCACCGCCGGAAATAGATCAAGCACCGTAGGATCAGTGACCACGAATTGTTTTTGATTGAGGCCGTTGAATCTTAGGGCCTGCAGAATGAGATCCTCTGAGACTCGATTGTAGAAAATGCCGAATCCACCGCGCACGACAATCTTTGGCTGGCTCGGAGCGACGGGCTTTGGCGGGGTGCTTGGTTTCGCAGCCGCAGTGTTCGTCTTATCAGTTGCAAGCGGCGGCTTTTTCTTCCCGCCAAATGTCGGTGACCACGCAAAGCCTATGCGTGGCGCGAAATTAAGATCGCTGTTGACGTTGTTTTGGTTTTCGTAACGCAGGCCCGGCGAAAGGGTGAAGTGCGGCCGCACCTTCCACTCGTCCTGAATATAAAAGCTGATGTCGCTTTGATCGACGCCGGCTTCAGGATTGCCACCGGCGATCGAGAACTGGGTGGCGCCACCGCCGAGGCTTCTGATCTGCGCGGCACTTAATCCTTGTTTCTGAAACAAGAGCGTGCGGCGGTAACGTTCGAGGCTGGTGATCTCAATCGCGGCGCCGGGAATTACCTGGTTATTAGTGTCCAGCACAGGTCCGTTACCGCCGGCGAATGTATACGTTCCGCCGAAGTTTGAAGGCGCAGTGCTTCTGATTCGCACATATCTGAACCGCCCACCCACCTTAACGAAATGATGTCCAGTCTGCCAGGAAGTAAAGTTTTGTAGCTCAGCCCGATCCGTCGTGTTCGAAGCGTTGCCAATCTGAGCACCACCACCAAAAAACGAATCGAGTACGTTTAGAGCGGGAAGCGCGCTGTTTGCTGCTTGCCGATAAATGCTGTGATTGACCTGCAAGCGGGTTTCGTTGATGGTCTTCTCATTTATGACGGCGGTTTCCGTCAGTTGCAGCGTGTGATACTCGCTCTCGCTGTGGTAGGCCCTCGACGGCAGCGAAAATCCTCCGCTGAGCTGTGGATTCTGTCGGGAATTGGTGAATTCATAGTTACTTACCAGCGTGTTTTTCTTACTGACTTTCAGATCGCCGCGAACACTGAAGTTGGTTCGCACATTGGGCGTGACCAGAGTCTGGTTGAATAGAACGGGCTTCAGAGTTGCAGAGTCGAGGATCGTCGCGTTGATGATTGCGTTACTGTCGGCTTCATACCGGTTTAGATAGAAGGCAAACGAGGCCCGCTTCTTCACTACTGGGCCAGTCAGGTTCCCACTGAAGAAGCGCAGTTGATATGGCGCGCGCACCAGCGCGAATGGGTTGCGCGAGTTAAGGCTTTCGTCATTGAAATTAAAGCTCGCCCCGCCATGAAACTTGTCAGAGCCCGGTTGGGTGTAAATCTCAATCCCGCCCCAGCCCGGATATTCATTCTCAGCTGAGTAAGGATTCTGGTTGATGCGCACTTCACGGATTGCTTCCTTCGGCGGAATCTGGCCGTTCGAAAAGCCATCAACTTTCACTTGCGGCCCATTCTCGCCCTGGGTTGGGCCGGCCATCGCCTGCAACGCTGCGGCAAGTGCTTCGGGCTCGTTGGGCAAGGCTTCCAACTCCCGTTCGCGGAGAATCATGGCGTCGGCATTTCGATCGGCGTCGGTGCTGACTCCTTTGTTATCGATCGTGACCGTCTGTTCCAGTGTCCCAATGGTAAGTTGCAGATCGAGATTCAAGGTCTTGCCAGACCTCACTTCTACGTTCTTTGCTTCGAGCACATTGAAACCGGTAGCGATGACCTTCAAGTCGTAATTGCCGGCAGCCAACGATCGGAATTCATAGCTTCCATCTGACTTAGTCGTAAAAGTTTTCTCTTTACCGTTCGCGGCTGTTGCGATCACCGTAGCGGCGACAACCAGGCCCCCGAGTTGGTCTGAGACTGTGCCTTTGATCGAGCCCGTACCCTGTTGAGAAAGCACGCGCGGAGCCAACAGGAACAAACAGAGAATGTATGCTGAGATTCGTTTAAGCATCTGGCTGTTGGAAGCAACTGACATATCAGCCTCCAGAGTTATTCGGACAAGCGGCTGGCCGCAGCTTCCGGCCAGATTAAGTCTCGTGCGGACGACGTACGACTAAAACTACCTACTGTTACACGTCGATGCGGTAACCCGGTTTCAATTAGTGCGAGGTGCGAGGCTATAGTAACAGTAAATGGCGAGTTTGAGATCAAAGAAGTTCGCAACGACGCGAGCCGGTTGAAGGCTGGTAAGACTACGGAACTGTAACTTCCAACGTATAGGAATGCTGCGTACAGTCGTAGTGT
>QHXE01000093.1 GCA_003222835.1 Acidobacteriota bacterium
AACATTTCAGTTTGTGATGGAGATTCCGTTCTTCAAGGGGCTCAGTCTGCCGTTGTCCGCCAGTTACACAAATACGGAAGAAGAAAAGAAAAAACATTTTCGGTTCAACTTCGGGATGCATCTCGACACGGACAAGCTCTTCGAGTTACTGAAGGCAGGAGCGAGTCGTTGACGAATAATTGATTATTGATTACGGACGAAGGGTAATACTCTTACCAAGCAAATAATCGCACTTAGTCATTCACGGAGGGATCAATAATGCCAGTATTGAAACAAGGTTCATCAGGTCCGGACGTAACCGAGTTGCAGCAGAAGCTGAAAGATTTGGGTTTCGATCCGAACGGTGTTGACGGAAATTTTGGGCCGGGCACCAAAGCGGCCATCATTGCTTTTCAGCAAAGCAAAGGGTTGCAGGCTGATGGCATCGCGGGGCCGGCGACTTTGGCTGCATTGGGACTCGGCGATGGTCAACCTAACGCCGACACAACAAGTCGTGCGAGTACCGACACAAGCGCTGACACAGCGAGTACTGACTCAGCGAGTCCTGCAGATACTGACGCAGCCGCAGCATTGAACCTGGGCGGTCTCACCGGGAAGCTGCCGGCTGCGGTGATCGCGCAGATTCCTGATACTGCGAAGGAGTTTGGTATCACGACAAACTTGCGACTGGCCCACTTCCTGGCGCAGTGCGCTCTCGAGTCGACTGGATTTACTGCGACAGTTGAAAACCTGAGCTACAGCGCCCAGCGTCTGCTGCAAGTGTTCCCAAAGTACTTCCGCGGTGTCGATCCGAATGACTACGCTCGCAATCCGGAAAAAATCGGCAACCGCGTTTACGCCAACAGAATGGGCAATGGTGATGAGGCTTCAGGTGATGGATTCAAATTTCGTGGCCGCGGCTACATCCAGTTGACCGGCAAAAATAACTACACCAGCTTTTCTCAGTTTGTCGGTGAAGACTGCGTCGCCAATCCTGACTTGGTAGCGACTAAATACCCGCTGGCATCAGCGGCATTCTATTTCAATTCCAATAACGTATGGGCGATCTGTGATCGCGGCGCGGACGACGCTCATGCAGTTCCGGAGAGGATTCAGAACTTTAGAAAGTTCATACAGGCACTAAGCTAAACCTTAAAAGGCGTGTTTGGCGCGCTCTCGCGTTTGCCTAAGCGCGTTCCTGATCTTCACCAGTCATAGCAAGAAAGGAAAAATCAATGCGCGTATTAAGAAAAGGAATGACCGGCGGTGACGTCGAGCGCTGGCAGTTTTTTCTCGTGGGCCAGAATCATCAGCTAGAGGTCGATGGAAATTTCGGCGGTGACACGTTCGATGCCACCTCTGCGTTTCAAACAGAGAACCATCTGGACGTCGATGGCGCGGTTGGTCCCGATACTCTAGGGCGGGCCATGTCGTTGGGTTTCGATCCCCTTGAGGATGCTGCCGCGCCTGCTGACAGCGGAGCGGCCTTCCCGCCGCGTCCTAATTTTAATCCACTTATATCCACTGCCGACCGGCAGAAAATTTTCGGTAAATTTGATTTCGTTGCTGCGCCTGTTCCGAGTAATCCGGAAAACATTCGCATCCTCGGCACTTGGGAGCAGGACAACATCGTACGTGTCCAATTGCCGCAATTGGTGGGCGTCCAGGGCGCGCCGCATGATGGCGGTGCGAGATTCCACAAGAAAGCCGCCGATCAACTCGTCGCACTTTGGAAAGCCTGGGAAGCCGCCGGCTTTTTGGATCGAGTTTTGACGTGGGACGGTTCCTTCGTCCCGCGATTCATTCGCGGCAGCCGCACGGTGTTGAGCAATCACGCGTTCGGCACCGCTTTTGACATCAACGCGGCATTAAATCCGCGCGGCACGCGGCCGCTACTGGCTGGCAAGAAAGGCTCCGTTCGCGAACTCGTGACGATTGCAAACGATCACGGCTTCTATTGGGGCGGCCACTTTGGCGCCAAGCCGGACGGTATGCACTTCGAGATCGCGATTCTGAAATCATGATCAATGTCACTCCTTGAAATACTTACACCAGGATGGATTACGACTCTGCTGGTCGCGGCGCTATCTGCCGTTGCGGCTTACCTCTGGAAGAGTTGGATTGAAGGCCGCGAGCGAAAGCGCAAAGAGCGAGCGAGCACAATTGCTCAACTTCAAGACTTAGAGTCTCTGCTGAACACATCCCAAAAACTGTTTCAAATTCAGCAGGAGCAGGTCAAGCGACTGATGGAGTCGCTGAGACAGAATCATCCGACTGAATTTGCTAAAGGCCAGGGCTACGACGAACGTCTGGCGCGCTGTTATGGGCTGCTCGACGATGAGGAGAAACCACTGCATGGCATCATCCGCGCTTACACCGAGCATTCAATGCTGCGTGTTAACGAAGCGATCCAGCGTTGGCTCGATTGTGACAAGCGGTTTAAGACTGGACAAGTTCAGAGCAGTCGACAGGAACAACTGGCTGATAGCCTTCGCGAATTAGAGATGCATCTTTTGCTGTGGCGCGCCAAGTTTGAATACTGGATCCCGAACAATCCAGAACACGCGCTAGTCTACATGGATGATGAAAAGAAGCACGGCCTGGGTTTTCCAAGAGACCACCTAATCGAAGTTGATGGCAGAAAATCGGGCGGCGTAGATACCGAAGTAGCTCGTGTGCTTGAAGAATTACGACGGAGATGGAAATGATCCATCCTAATGAGAATCGTGGTGCAATTCATCTCGCAAGATTGAAGCGTACAAAGACCCGAAAGGAAAACGGCGCGCCTGAAGGCGAGGCCGCCTCGAACATTTAGAGATTGATGGCCGAGGCACAAGCGGAGACATCAAAAGAGTAGCGGAGAAGATAGTCTGACGTGGGAGTTCGCTATCATGGACTACTTAGCGACAGAGCCGGGGATAAGAATTGTCGCAGGGCTGGCCTTCTTTTTCATCCTGTACTCAGTCTGGATGGGCCAGATGACGGCGCAAGGTTTGCCCGACGATTATCGCAATCCCGTGCTGGCGCTTGAGCTGGTGAAGAACGGCCCGGACATAAAAAAGATTGTTGAGGCTAAACCAATCAACGCCGAGGACGGATCGGTGCGCGACTTTCTGAGACGCAGCACTTACAAAGACTTCGGTTTCATACTTGTCTACGCGCTCTTCTTCATCGCGTTGAGCCTGTTGCTTTCGCGAACGAACCTTTCTTGGGCCAGATGGGCCGGATACCTTGCGGCCGTCTGCGCGGCTTTGGGAGCGATCATGGATCTGATCGAGGATCGTGGGATGCTGAAAGCAATCGCCGGCGAAGCGAGTGATTCGCTGGCCAATAGCATCCGCTATCCCTCGCTCGCCAAGTGGGGCTTGCTCTTTTTATTCAGCCTAATCGTTGGCTTGGTGCTGAGCGCCCGCCGCGACCTTTTCTTATTTCCGGCGGTTTTCTTTCTCCTGGCCGCGCTTCTGGGCCTTGCTGGCGTGCTTCAGAATTTGCTCCGGCCCAAATTCTACTTGACGTTTCCCGGGGCTCTTGCCTCCATGGGTGTTGGGATCGTCATTCTTGCGGTTGCCTTCATCTTCTGCCCCGATAAATTTCTCGACAAGATTACCCGCTGACGGTCTTGAAGCTCGCCTGAGTTGCTTCGCTTCATTTGCGCCTGGAATATTGCGCCAGCGTCTGAGGGAATACCCGCACACCTTTCGGCATTTTATCCATTGAGATTTTGTTCGCGCCGGTGAGGATGTCGCGGGCGGTCATGCCGTAGACCCGAGTGTTATCGTCGTTGTCAGGTTTGATTACCACGCCTTTCAATTCCAGGCCGGCGAAGGCGCCCTTGCTGCGTGAATAAGAAAGAATCTGCGCGTTCAATTTCACATCGGTCGAAGCGCTAGCCGAACGTCCCACTGGCCCAGCGGCCGCACTGCCTTCGCCGCCGATTTCAAATTTATCGCTAAGCAGGCTCTCAACTGCGTGTTCGTTCATGAAGAGCAGAATGTAGTCCGTCGAGGCCGCCCCGATTTGCAAGCCGATGCTGCCGCCGCCGAGATCGAAAAACGCCGGCGCACTCCAACCACCAGCCACCCGCCGGCTGATCACGCCACTACCGCCTCGGCCGCCGACAATGAAACCGGCTTTGATGACGCCGGGAAATACTGCGACCGCTTCGGCTCTATCCAGCAGATCTTGCGGAACCGATTTTTCGCGCGTCGCCATGATTTGATCGAATACGCGCGCGGCTTTCGCGGATTGATCGGCCGCTTCGCGCGCTTTCTTAGCGCTGCGCTCGCGATCCGTTTGGGCGGCCACACAGAGGTTCACGAGAAAGATTAGCGAAACGCCAAGCGACAAGAAAACAGTACCCTTAATAGATTTGCTCATTGCTTTTCTCCATAGCAAGCAAGCCACACAGTGGTCCAATCTTTATAGATAACCCGGCGAAATCCACTCTCAACTCCTTTAGGAGTGAAATGTGACCGAGCGATCAAGCGATACCAACTTATTGAACTCCTGAGGGAGTTCTGTCAACCCTAGACACGTTGCGGTCTATAAACATCGAACTCCTAACTGAGCTCTTAGCAATTTACCGTCGCGTTGAATATCGCGCCAGTGTGCGGGGAAAGATGCGCACGCCCGCGGGCATTTTGTTCATTGTCCACCTCTGTGTCGGCGAAAGAATTTCTGGCGCTCTCTTGCCGTAAGCCGAAACGTTGTCGTCGTTGTCGGCGCTGATCACCACACCTTTGATTTCGAGTCCGGCGAACAAACCTTTGCTGCGCGAGTAAGAAAGAATGCCTGCTTTCAACTGCGCATCAGTTGAAGCACTGGCCGACCGACCGACTGGTCCGGCCGCGGCACTTCCCTCGCCGCCAATCTCGAACTTGTCTTTCAGCAGCCCGCCGAGCGCGTCTTCATTCATGAAGAGCAGCACGAAGTCGGTTTTCGACGCGCCAATTTGCAGCCCGATACTGCCGCCGCCCAGATTGAAAAACGCCGGCGCGCTCCAGCCGCCTCGCCCGCGGCGACTAATGACGCCGTGGCCGCCGCGACCACCAATGATAAATCCTGCCTTGATAACGCCCGGAAACACCGCAATAGCTTCAGCCTTGTCGAGCAGGCTCTGAGGAATTGCTTTATCAGGCACATTCATGATCTCCGTGAAGACGTCCGAGGCTTTCTGGGCTTCTTTGGTGGCGTCGGCGAGTTTTTTCGCATTCTTGGTTTGAGCGTGAGCGATGCCGAGAAACGTTGCAATCAACGCAATTGACGTTGAGATGCGCCCGCACTTCCGAATGAGATTAATTGCACTCTTCATTTCGATTCCTCTTCTTCGACAGATGTTTGGCCGCTGGCTTTCGCAAGCGGTTCTCCGACGGGGGGCGCTTTCAAATGTTTCTTGCTCGTTACAGGGAAGCATACTTATAATCGCTCGCCCTGACAAATTCATGGGGGCGAGTCAGAACCACCTGCGGTAGCGGGTGGTTGATCTTGATTATCGCGGTGGACTCATTGCCAGAGATCAACCACCCGCTACCGCAGGCGGTTCTGACAGAAAAC
Organism: Acidobacteriota bacterium; assembly: GCA_003222835.1. The sequence continues at coordinate 5,533 of QHXE01000093.1, forward strand.
CAGCAGATTACTCATGTCCATTGGCACTCCATTTCATGAAAGAACTTTCGCTCTGTGTGAGAGCCTTAACTATCGCGAGTGGTCGGGTTACTACACCGTCAGCGCATACGAAACGCATCACGATCACGAATACAATGCGATTCGTAATGCCGCGGCTTTGATCGACATCTCTCCGCTATTCAAATACCGAATCACTGGACGAGACGCGACCCGCCTGGTCGATCGGATCATCACGCGCGACCTGCGTAAGGTTTCAGTCGGGCAAGTGATTTACACGCCGTGGTGTGACGAGCGCGGCAAAGTAATCGACGATGGAACCGTTTCGCGGC
>QHXE01000094.1 GCA_003222835.1 Acidobacteriota bacterium
CTGGCTCGCCAGGACGGCCTGCGCGATCTTTAATTCGGCCATCAGACGCAATTCAGGCCGCTCGAATTGATTGGCCAAAGTTAATGAGCGATCAAAGTCGCGCCGGGTAAAGTATCCTGCGTTCTGAGCCAGGTCGGTTAGGAGCCTGCCGATGCTACCGGCGCTGGTCATTGTCCACTCTCCGTCCCTTAGGTAACTGTTCTCAAACCCGTCGAGGGCTGCGGCAGCCGCCACCAGTTCATTTAGTCTCGGCATCAGTGATTCCATAATTGCAAAGCCGCGATCACTCTTCAAGGAGCAATACAACATAGCCAACCGGATCTGTCCTTCCATTTGTTCTGTTCCCGGCTTGATTGAGCTAATGAGCTGTTCAGCCTGGCTAAGAAGCCCCAACGCCGCCTTCCGATCATTTCCACCCACTTGATCAGCCACCTGAAGCAGAAAACTTATCCTCTCCTCAGGGCGACGCATGCGACTTAGCAACTGTTGAAGTTCAGCCAACCTTTCGTCGCTCATTGACCTCCACTTTTGGTCGGCTTCTATGTGCGCGAGCATGGAGCGGCGCTGCGCTTCGTCGGGAAAATCGGAAGCGATCTGGCGGGCCCTGGCAACGTCGCCCGATTGTTCCGCCTTCAACATAGCCGACCAGTAAATCCGTCCTTGCATTTCCGGGTATTTCGTCGCCAGCGCAAGAATCTCGTCGATGGTTCCTCTGTCAATAGTCTCGTTGACTTGTTGAAACGCTGCAGCTCGCAAACCCTCACCGCTTTGCCCGTCGAGCGCCCGCCGCCGCAATTCGGCGGCGCGTGGCGCGTAGTACTTTTCTAGTTTGGAAAAGATCGAAGCGATCTGCCAGCAAAGATAATAATTGTGTTCAGATGCTTCGTTTGCACAACCACTAGTTAAAGCGCTCTCTAACACGATGCCAATCAAATCCCGGTAAACCTGCTCGTCAGCCTCCGGCGGCTGAAACGATTGGATGAGGTTCACGGCAAGCCGAACTGCGGCTGGATCTCGTGCCAGGCTCGCACTCCGCAGTTTGTCGACAATCGCTTTGTAAAAGCCCAGCGCCGCCTCCTTGTCCTTCTGCTGGAGTTGAGAAAGCACCGACAAGAGATCAGTAGAAAAGCCCTTCGCTAGGGATTGCTGGCCTAGCGACAGTGCGAGTTGGGGATCTTTCGCGGCAATTTGAACGGCCAGACGCAACTCGAGAGATTTCTCGCCATCCCTCATTTCGTAAGGCAATTCCGTGTCTGACATAGGCCGAGTTGCCCGCAGAAACTTCAGGGCCAACTCCGGATCGTGTTTGGCGATCCGGCCAAGGATGTCGCCTCGCAACTGCCCAAAGACCATCAGCGTACGCCTGTGTGCTGAATCATCCGTGTCAGTATCGTTGAACCCCGCCTTAATATCTTCCTCGACTGCTGTGAAAAGGCTTCGCGAACGTTTTTCGTCATCGTTCCAAAGCAGTTCAGCCACGTTTGATCCAATACGTGCGCGGTTTTCAGCCGAGCGTAAGCTATCCACTTGGCCCGCGACCGACTCCAGCAACTCGATTGCTTTCTTCCTCACTGCCGCACCTTCATCCGATCCTCGAGCAGGAGCAGACTCCTGCGATCGCGCCGAAAAAGAGCAGAGCAAAACTGAAGCAGTGACGCTAATGAAAAACGATCGGTGAGACATAGAACCTCCTGAGGTTGGGCCGCGAGACGATTCAACCTGAGACTTGCTTAACTGACCGCAACGGAGGCGGACTAGACGCGGATCCGAGTTCAAGGCCCTCGGGCTTTCGATCGACGTGTCGATACAGAATGTCGCGCTGCTGCGGAATGAATCCGGCCTCGCTAATCAGGTAGCGCAGAGTCTTTTCGTCGGCGCGATTGTGAGCGCCGGCGGCGGAGACGACATTTTCTTCGATCATGATCGAACCCATGTCGTTCGCGCCAAAGCGCAGAGCGACCTGGCCCAATCTTAATCCCTGCGTCAGCCAGGACGATTGGAAGTTCTCGATGTTGTCGAGAAACAGACGTGACACTGAAAGCATCTTCAGGTAATCGATTCCGGTTGGTTCTTCTTTAATCTTTCGGCCCAGCGCCGTGTTCTCGCGCTGAAAGGTCCACGGAATGAAGGCGAAGAAGCCGCCAGTTTCATCCTGCAGGTCGCGTATGCGTTGCAGGTGACGCACGCGATGTTCGATTTTGTCACCGATGCCAAACATCATCGTTGCGCTGGAACGTAGGCCGACGCGATGCACGGCGCGCATTACCGCTAGCCACTCGTCGGTGGTGCACTTCGTCGCCACGCGCTTACGCACTTCGTCGTCAAGAATCTCTGCGCCGCCGCCCGGCAGGCTGTAGAGTCCTGCTTTCTTCAGACGCCGCATGATCGTCTCGTAATCGAGACCTGAAATCAGATGGAGGTTATGAATCTCCGGCGGGGAGAAACAGTGAAGTTGAAACCCCGGGTACTTCGAACTAAGCGTGCGCAGAAGATCTTCGTACCACTCAATTCCAAAGTCCGGATGCAGCCCGCCCTGCATCAACACGCCCGTGCCGCCGAGCGCAATCGTCTCGTCAATCTTCGCGCAAATCTCGTCGATCGTGCGCACGTAGGTGTCGGGCGCGCCCGGCCGGCGATAGAACGCGCAGAAAGTACACACGACATTGCAGACGTTCGTATAGTTAATGTTTCGATCGATGATGTAGGTAACTATGTTATCCGGATGACGTCCTTTCCGCATTTCGTCGGCCGCGGCGCCGATGCGAGCTATGTCGTAGGACTCGAGCAACGCCGTGCAATCATCGGCGTCCAGCCGTTCGCCGGCGAGCGCTTTGTCGATAATCAGTTGAATATTGATTTCAGCCACGTCTCTAGTCTATTAGTTACGGAACAATACTCAAAACTCAGCTTTGCCCAAAAACGAAAATGCCTCTCGTCCGCGAAGCGGACCGAGTGAGAATAGCCCAGCGATTTATCGCTGGGTTTGGTACGAAATCGTAACAGTCCGCAAAGCGGACGGCTGAAAATCAGGCTGGAATCCGCCAGAACCTTCAATCTCAGCCGTCCGTTACTCGGACTACTTGATAAATCTCGACCTGAACCCAGCACTAAAGTTGCTGGGCTATTTTCATATCGTTCCGCTCTGCGGACGATACCCATTTAGGCCTTTTTGGGCAATACACAAAACTCAGCTTCCATAGTAACTAGCGCGGGCCAGCGCGTAGATTCCTAGTGCCGCGAATTCAGCGGCGCAAACAATTTAACCTCCGGTGAGCCCTCAGACAATCTAATCATCCGCTCAAATTCCAAGCCAAGTTTGTTCAGCACCTTGATCGATGCCTCGTTGTCCGGCGAAGTAATGGCGACAATACGCTCCAATCCCAAAACATCCCTGCCGTAAGCCATCACCGCCGAAGCTGACTCGAACGCATATCCCTGTCGCCAATATTGCGGCAGGAACGCGAAGCCAACATCGACATCGTCCAAGGTGTCCCGCTTCAGCAGTCCGCAAATTCCGATTGGCGCCTGCGTTGGTTTCAATTCAGTCAAGTAAAGCCCGAAGCCAAATCGGTCATAACTGGCTATCGGTCCAGTCAAAATGTAGTTCCGCGCATCGTCGATCGTCCTCACTCCTTTGTCGCCGATAAATTGCAGGAACGAAGGCTGATTAAGGAGATCGAAAATAAACTCCGCAT
>QHXE01000095.1 GCA_003222835.1 Acidobacteriota bacterium
CGAACCATCTGCACAATGGATACAGTAACAGCACGCCGCCAATCCAACTCAGGTAAACGACGAAGAGATTGAAACCATTACCTGTCGGCGGATTTGTAAACCACTCTACCGGCGTTTGGAACAGCCAGTGAACAGGCTTGCCGAAGGCGGCATGCAGCGCGATGGCGATACTATGCGACGTAAACCATTGCAGAATGTAGAAGAACAAAGGGACACGGCCGAAGGTCACGAAGAACCTTCGCAGCCACGAGCCGGTTGGACCTGAAATCGATCCTGCAACCTTGCTGCCGGATTCAAAGAAAGCGAGCGCGATAATGGCCGGACCAAGTGTCATCAACAGGTAATCAAGCGACGGTGGATACTTGGTCGTGTTGATAAACGATAAGATTGTGAACACGAGGTTCTTTTGGCGCGCCCAATGAAGCGGCTCGCCGTACTTGTCGATCGCCCTGATGAAAATGAAGAGGCCCGTGGCGATGCCCCCAATAAGTAACAACCAACGCTGGCGAAGCTTCGCATCTTTCGTGTACAGCGCGCCGAACGCATAGCCGACGGCCATGACTCCGATCCACGGAATCAGGGGATACAGAACGAAAACCAACGGACTTGGAAAATGCGGTCCGATTGGGAAAATGCCCGGCTGATGAAGAAGCATCCATAACTTCGCGCCCCAACTCGGAACAGGGCTTTGCGGACCTTGCCATGGCTTAACCGGAAAGCGATCCAGAATGTTGTGGAGCGCGATCATTGCAAGACCAAAGCCGGCAGTAATCTTCAAAGGCAAATGGACTAGCGCGGCGAGGACGATCATTGAAAAGCCAATCACAAATATCACTTGAAGGAACAGGAGAAATGCTGGATTCAGACTGAAGAAGGCGCCGAGTCTGACGACGGTGAACTCGAGGACGATCAACCAAAGACCGCGCGTGATCAGAAACCGCGAAAGCTCAGATTTGCTCTTGCCCCGAGCGAATTGCAGATAAGCCCCCGTTCCCGCCAGAAAAACAAACACGGGAGCACAGTAATGCGTAATCCAACGCGTCAGAAAAAGTGCTGTCGTCGTTTTTGAAAGGTCAAGCGGGTCGAACAGCAGGGCCCCATAATGAATAAAGTCCCTCGTGTGATCGAGCATCATGATCACCATCACGATGCCGCGGAGAAGATCGACTGAGTCGATCCTTCGTCGCGCTGGTTGCGTTGGTTCAGGATTAACGGGTCCTGCACCTTGAGGGGCAAGGTTGGATTCACCGCTCATATTCGATGTTGAATCAGACATAGACACTCTCGCGCTTGTTCTCAAAAGACGCGCGGAGTGTATCTCAGATCGCTGGATAAATTCGAGTGAAAGACGACAACGAAGACTATTACTGAGCGCCAAAACATTGTCCGTACGCAGGTTTCTTATTTCCCCTCCCTCTGGGAGAGGGTCAGGGTGAGGGCGCGAAGCGTAGAGAAAAAAGAAAAAAGGTGTGGGGTAGTTCGCTGTGCTCGCCAATCCCTCACCCCACCCCTCTCCCAAAAGGAGAGGGCGTTTGGAGGACGACACCCTTGCCTTGACTACCGACAACCTACGGTTAACGTTAGCGCAGCTTCACTTGCCGAACCGAGAGTATTCCTTCCGAGGAGAGCAGTCTTTGGAGAGTATGCCCGGGCACCGGCGCGTCGAGTTCGATCAAGGCCATCGCCTCTCCGCCCCGCTCCCGTCGCCCGAGATGAAAAGCGCTGATGTTAATGCCGCACTCACCCAAAATGGTGCCGACGCGGCCGATCACTCCGGGCACGTCGCGATTGTGCATCACCAGCATATGACCTTGCGGAATTGCTTCGATGCGAAAACCGTTGATATCGGTGATGCGGCCATGGCGGGTATTCGCATAACCAAAGATGGTTCCTGAAATTCTCTCCTCCGCCGTGTCGGCGATGACGCGCGTTTGAATTGATGGCGCCAAGTCGGCGGCGCCGCGAATGTATGAAGTATTGACCGCAATTCCCCGCTCTTCCGCGATGAGAAACGCATTGACTACATTCACCCGGGCACTCACGTCGCGTAATAGGCCGGCGAGAAAAGCTCGCGTGACCGGCGCGGCATCGACCTCGACAACCTCTCCAGCGAATGAGAGATGAACTTCCCGTACGGCCCCGTTCACGATCTGCGCGTGGAACCTTCCGAGGCTCTCCGCCAGAGCCAGGTAAGGTTGCAGTAGGTTCAGCTCCTTAGCCCCAAGCGCCGGCACATTCACCGCGCCCCGCAGCGCTCCGGTCAATAAGAAGTCGCGCACCTGCTCCGCGACCGTGAACGCGACGCCCTCCTGCGCTTCCGTCGTAGACGCGCCCAGATGGGGCGTGACGATCACTTGATCGAGCGAAAGCAAAGGATGATCAGCCGGCGGTGGCTCTTGTTCAAAAACATCAAGCGCCGCGCCGGCTACAATTCCCGCCTTGATCGCTTCATAGAGCGCCTGCTCGTCAATCAACCCGCCGCGTGCGCAGTTGATAACGCGCGCACCCTTCTTCATTTTTGCAAGCGCGTCCCGACCGACAATACCCCGGGTCTCATTAGTCAAGGGAGTGTGCACCGTAAGGAAGTCGGCGCGGGCAAAGACTTCGTCCAGCGAAGCGCACTCCACTTCAAGGTCGCGGGCCTGCTCGGGAGCAATGAACGGATCATGCGCGACGATCTTCATGCCGAACGCGCGCGCCCGGACGGCCACCGCGCAACCAATGCGGCCCAGACCAATAATCCCCAGGGTCTTGCGCTGCAACTCCGCGCCGATGAAGCGCTTCCGCTCCCACTTCGCGGCTTTTACGCTGCTGTTCGCCTGCGGAACATTACGAGCGAGAGCTACCAGCAACGCGATCGTGTGTTCGGCAGTAGTGATCGTATTGCCGTCCGGCGCGTTCATGACGACGATGCCCCGCGTGGTCGCGGCCGGCACATCTATGTTATCGACTCCAACTCCCGCGCGCCCTATCACGCGAACCTTGTCCGCTGCATCCATCAAGTTTGCCGTTACTTTCGTTTCGCTCCGAACGATTAGCCCCTCCGCATCTCTCAAGGCTTCGCGCAATTCATCGGGCGAAAGGCCGGTCTTCTTCTCGACCGAAAAGCCTGCATCTCGCAACGGTTGTAAGCCGCTGTCGCTGACGTCGTCAGAAACCAGAATCTTTGTTGTATGCGAAGACACGTTCTGCAACCGAGGTCGAATCAATGTCGCGGACCTAAGAATAACAGGTACGCTGAGATCAAAAGCGAGTTAACGATCAGAGCATATGCTCCGGCAACAGTGTCGTCAGCCATTATCCCTAAGCCTGACTCCAGAGTCTCAAGTCGCCGGATTGGATAAGGCTTCCAAATATCAAACAAGCGGAACAGCAGGAACGCCGACAGAACACTCCACCACGTGTGCAGCCATAATGGACCCGAAAGGAGCGCAATCATCTGGCCCGCGACTTCGTCGATCACCACGATCGACGGATCCTTCTTCTGAATCAGTCTCTCTGCTCGCGTACCCGCCCAAATGCCAACCATCGTTACGAGAAAAATCGTTATCAATGCCAGCGTGGGCTCTACCGTCCAGACCAGCCTTTGAGTCACCTCGTTATGTTCAAGGTGGGCAAAAAGAACTTGATGCCCAAAGGCGAACACCGAAACGTATAACGCCACCCCGACGAGCGAACCCAGCGTGCCCGGCGCGATGGGAAAGTAACCAACGCCGCAGGTCGCAATTGCCAGCGCGAGATAATCTGCTCCAGTTCGGCGTTGCCGAGGAGCGACCGCGCTGGGCGACACGGTAACCGCCGGATTCAGTTCATCACTAGATTCTTTGATCGCCATTTGTAGATCCGAACTTCTGTCTGCGATTGGTCGCCGAAGATGCGCACGACTGCATGACACTAAGTAACTCGGGTTCTCGCGGTTAAGTTATAATGACGGCGCGGTCCGAACGAGGAGAATATCGCATGGCTCTTCCGCAATCAAAGTTAGTTTGTACTGTAGAACAATACCTGGAGTTCGAACGGCAATCTGAAGAACGTCACCAGTTTATCGATGGCGAGATTTTCGAGATGGCTGGTGAAAGTTTGGAGCACAGCCAGATCGGCCCGAATTTCATCCGCGAACTTAGTACCACTCTACGAGGCAAACCCTGCGAGGTCTTGTCGCCAAACATGAAGATCCGCAGCGGTCCCCACATCAAGGGAATGCGAAATACAAAAGGCCTATTCTCATATGCGGACTGCCTCGTAGTTTGCGGCCAGCCTCTGTTCCACGATGATCATAAGGACGTGTTGCTAAATCCCACAGTAGTCGTCGAAGTGCTTTCCCATTCAACTCAATCTTTCGATCGAGGCGATAAATTTCGTCGATACCAAACATGGAACGAATCGCTTGAGGATTACGTGATATCTTGGCAAACGCGACCGCGCATTGAGCACTTTCAGCGCCGGCCGGATGGAAAATGGCTTATGGAGTTCGTCGAGGGACTCGAAAGCACGCTTCGTCTGGAATCAATTGACTGTGAACTCCGCTTGAGTGATCTCTACGACCGCGTCGAGTTTCCCGAAGACTTGCCCGAAGAGGAAGCACAGTTTCCAATAGGCTCGCCACCTTCATACTAGCGTCGTGGCTCTCGATTGACTCAATAGCCGCCACATTTTCGTCCCTTCACTGATGATCTTGTGGACAA
>QHXE01001125.1 GCA_003222835.1 Acidobacteriota bacterium
AAACCGCGGGCTGATCGACCAGCGCGATCAGAACAGCTTTCGCTTTAGGGTCGGCTAGTTCAACTCCACGTGAGATCGATGCGCTCATCTCGCTATCCGGATCGGGATTGATGGCGAACGCAAGATCAAAGTCTTTCAGATGCTTTCGAACATCGTCAGCTCGATGGCCGATGACTATGATGATTTCTTCAATGCCGGCGGAGCGCAGATTGATAATGCAGGATTCGATAACGGTACGCTCGCCAAAGGGGAGCAGCGGCTTGAACGCGCCCATCCGGCGAGAGCGCCCGGCGGCGAGTAGGATTGCCGAGATATCACCGGTCTTTGGTCTTTGATCTTTGGTATTAGTCATTATCGGGAACCTGATGAGAGCAAATCTAAACAAAGACCTTATCGGGAACCTGATGAGAGCAAATCTAAACAAAGACCCAAGCCCTAAGACCAAAGCCCCGATTACTTAGCGACTAACTCCTTGAGAGCCCGAATCGTGTATTGCCGCGCCATTTGTTTACGCCAGTTCATTACAAAGTCGGTGTTGTCGAGCGGACGTGCCTTGACGTAAGCGGCTTCGGCGGCGGCTTGGATTTGATCTTCGTTGAGCGGTTTACCAATCAAAGCTTGGGCCGCTTCGTTCACTTCGATAGGCGAGGGCGCGATGCCGCCAAGAATTATTTTTGCGTCCGCGATTATCCGGTCGCTACTGGTCCCGGTTCTGACACAGGAGTCGCCACCGCTCGGGGCAGTAGCCCGACCGTGAGCGAGGGCGCCTCTGCCAGTTGACTGATACCGAACGTACGCAGCCACACCGAGCACGGGAAAATCAAACGCCCCGCGTCGTCTAAGTTTCTGATACGAAGCGCGCCAGCCATTCGTCGCCGGCAGGTGAATATCAACCAGCAATTCATCGTGCCGCTTCTTCAAATAATCGATCCCATCGTCGTTGTAGAAGCCGGCCGCATCAACCATTCGTTCGCC
>QHXE01000096.1 GCA_003222835.1 Acidobacteriota bacterium
AAATCCTATCGCTACGCCAATACGAGGATTTCTTTTTATGCAAATCAAATCGCCTAGTGTGGTTATCTTTGTCATGCTCGCGGTCGTCCTTGTTAAATGAAGGGCTCAAAGATCAAATATGAGATCGCTAGTCAAGTTCTTTTCGCTTACGTTTATCCTGAGCTGGACGCTTTGGATCGCAGCGGCATTCATCCTGCAGAAAACCGCCTCGCCCACGTCCGCGCAGACGCCAATCAGCGGCCTTCCATTTCTCATGGGGACCTTCGCACCAGCCCTGGTCGCCCTTTTGCTAACAGCGCAAGCAGAAGGACGCTCGGGAACGCTGGCGCTGCTACGCCGCGTAATTCAATTTCCGCAAGGCGGGCGATGGTACGTGTTCGCGGTCGCCTACTTTGCATTAGTCAAACTCACAGTAGCCCTCCTGTACCGTGTCGCGACCGGAGCATGGCCTGCATTTGGCCACATCCCTGTGTACCTCCTAATGATCGCGATCGTTGTCTCGACCCCAGTGCAGGCGGGCGAAGAAATAGGATGGCGCGGTTATGCGCTTCCTCGTCTGGCAAGGCACCTCGGACTTGCGCCCGCCAGTCTATTGTTGGGAGTGATTTGGGCGAGCTGGCATTTGCCCTTCTTTTTCATTCCAGGGAGTGACAACTCCGGGCAGTCGTTCCCGGTCTACCTGCTGGCAGTGACCGCGCTCTCGATTCCAATGGCGTGGCTCTATTGGCGAACTAACGGAAGCCTGTTGCTAACGATGCTGATGCACTCCGCAATCAATAATACCGCTGGTATCGTGGCGTCATCCGCGTCGACAACCAGTCCCTTTTCCCTAAGAACTTCGTTGGTAGCGTGGTTAACGGCTGCAGTGTTATGGCTATTTGCAGTTTACTTCCTTATTCGAATGAGAAGGGCGACGTTACAGCGCGACACCAACTCAGTGAACGAGGTGTCGAGCAATGACAGGCCGGCCAGAGCTACGGTCGCAATGAAATGACCGACATTTCTACAAGCCATTTTCGAGATTTGCATTCCGTTTAGCACACTATTGAAGTGAGGACGACTATGCGCAAGACACTATTCCTGATCCCATTCCTTTTCGCGCGGCCCAATACGTGGTTGGCGCGTTTACGTTGTGTCTCAAAATACAAATCAGCGCGAGGCTTGGATGAATGCGACGCTCGCGCGGCTTTGTGGTAGTAAATGGAATGTTCGGCGGACGACGCCGCGCTCTTCGCGTTACGTCCAAAACAATCGGGACGCGCGCCAACACGTCGTTGAACCGGAGCGGACAGCACAGATCGCAAACCGTGAAGACATTCGTCGCTCAGACCGCTGACCAGTGGCGCAAATGGCTCGACGAGCACCACGACTCCGAGTCCGAGGTGTGGCTCATCTTCTATAAGCTACATACGGGCGTGGGATCGATAGCGTACCTGGACGCACTAGATGAGGCGCTGTGCTTTGGTTGGGTGGATAGCCTGGTCAAACGCCTGGACGAATCTCGCTATGCGCGCAAATTCACGCCGCGCAAAGCGGATAGCCGGTGGTCGACGATTAACCGAAAGCGCTACGCGGCACTGAAAGCGGCCGGCAGGTTGAAGCCAGGTGGAATCAATCGCGCTCCGACGGACCGCAGCTATGGTCCGCGACCACGGTTCCAAATGCCCGCAAGGCTTCCGCGGTACATTCAGACGGCGCTAAGGAAAAAGCCTGCGGCATGGCGGTACTTCGAGGGGCTTGCGCCCTCACATCGGCGACGGTATATCGGTTGGATCGAATCCGCCAAGCGCGAGGAGACAAAGGCCAGGCGTCTGCAGGAGGCGATTCGCCTCCTTAGCGCAGGCAAACCGCTGGGACTCAAATAAAACAGCCACCCAAACAACGAACCGCTTGCAGCGGCACGTTAGCCATGAAGGAGGCACCGATGACTGCGACCGAGATGAAGCCGCGCGTCACATCCTTTGCTCCACAGTTCCTCGTCGACGACCTTGAGCGCTCTATCGCGTACTACCAGAGGCTGGGTTTCAGTTTCGGCGAGCCGTGGGGCGGATTCTACGCTATCGGCTATCTGGATGGATTGGAATTGCATCTGAAAGAAGCGCCCAAGAATCCGGCCGAGCGCCACCATCGTCGGGAAAACGAGCACCTCGATGCCTCAGCGGGCGTCGACGGCATCGAGGCATTCTACGAACAGTGTGTTGCCAACGGCGCGAAGATCCTCAGGCCGCTTGCGGTGACGGCTTGGGGCACGAAGGATTTCTACATTGAAGACCCCGACGGTCATATCGTCTGTTTCGGTGGCACGCCGGCGGGCTAACCCGTCGTTGAACCTGAGCGCGGGCAGCCTCTTCATTAACTTGTGATTTGCTTTCGACCTTGACGCTAATCGCCGCGCCCGGTCAACTCTGACGTTAGCCGTGTAAGCGATCAGTTCGCTCCCGGCGCCTCTTGCCAAAGGAGATCTGTACTCGTGACGAAGCGTCGAAAAGTCATCGTCCACATCGCAACCAGCGCGGACGGATACATCGCGCGTCCTGACGGCGATCTCGAATGGCTGACGTCCCGCCCGGCACCAGAAGGCTTCTATGGCATGAACGCCTTCATGAGGTCTGTAGACACGAAGCTGCTTGGCCGGAAGACTTACGAGGTGAGCCTGCGCATGGGGGCGAAGTTCGACTCGAAGAGTCGGACCATCGTCTTCTCTCGTCATGCGCCACCAGCCGACGCCCCATCAGGCGTGGAATTCGTGAACGGTGCAATCGGCCCATTCGTAAGCCGCCTTCGAGAGCACCCTGGCAAGGATATCTGGTTGATGGGCGGCGGCGAGATCATCGCCTCGTTTCTTGACGCGCAGGCGATCGACGAGTTCGTCATCAGTGTGGCCCCTGTGTTTATTGGGGATGGCATTCCACTGATAGCGCGGCGTCACCGTCACGTGCCCCTGGAGTTGCGCTCAGTCGAGCGCTTCGAAGATGGCCTCGTCCAATTGCACTACCGCGTGCAGAACCAGCATTCTTGATGGCGCGGCCGCGCGCGCGTGTGATCAAACTATTACGACGGCAAGCGAATTGACCACTAACTGCTCCCAATCTACCGTTACCTGATTCAAACTTGCCAAGGCAGTTTCAGCTCACCAAAATAGCTACGCAGAAACTTAGGCTTCTAACTCTGATGAACGTGAGAAAAATACAAAGCGGTCATCCTGAGAGCAAACCAACTAGCTCTGAATCGGAAACTGTCATGAACAAACGGCAATCGTCCACTTCAATTTCAAGGATCATTGTGCTCCTGGCCTTGACTGTGACCACGCCAGCTCCTGCTGCCGCGCAGGTTTATACAGTGCTGACGTTCGACGTTAAAGGCGACGGTCGCGATCCTGCTCTGGCTGATGCGGCGCAGCTCGCTTATCGTTACGACAAACAGCAGGACCTGCTCTGGTTTCGGATAGCCCTCTACGGCGTGCCGAATGAAAATGCGTTTGGTGTAAATATCGTGATTGATTCGGGCGGTGATGACGCAACCAAGATGAACTGGTGGGGAGGAAATAAGACTTTCAAGTTCGACAAACTGGTTACCGCATGGGTTACGCGTGGCAATAACGGTTATCAGGGGACAGTTGGCGTAGGCGACGTGGCCGGAGTCAACGCGAAGCAACTGAATAATCTGCACCAGAACAATTTGCAAATGCGAATTGAGGGCGACTCGATTCTCATCGGTGTTAAGCGCACCGACATCACGGACAAGATGAAGATGAATGTCATCGCGGCTGTCGGTTCAAATGAGCAATGGAACGACGACCTTCCCAACGCCGGATCTGCGGCGATCGATCTCTCAAAGACAACGCCCGGCGTGCGCGAGATTGATGTCAGCCGTAACAATCTAGAACTACCGAAAGAATATAAAACTCTTGGCAATGATCATCGTCCCGCGATCGCAAAAAGTGGCGGTGGCAAACAAACTCTGATCCTGGTTCCCGGCATGTATTCCGGCGCGACGTCTTTTGATAGCTTCATCGATCGAAATCAGACTCAGTACAAATTCTTTCTAGTCACGCCGCCGGGAATTAACGGCACACCGTCACGGGCTATGCCCGCGCGCGGCACCAGCTTTAGCGAACTGACCTGGACGCGCAGCCTCGAGCGAGACATTCTCAATCTCATCCGCAAAGAAAAACTAGCCAAGCCAATAATTGTCGCGGAACGCCAACCGGCGGCACAGGCAGCGATCGAACTCGCGATTGAGCATCCTGATCAGATCGGTGGCGTAGTACTCGTGGGCACGAATTTGGTGCAATCCTTTTTTTCTCCAAAAGATCCTACGAGAAAGACCCCACTCGCCTTTTCGGATCGCGGCGGTTTTGTTGATGAGAGCTGGGCGGCCAAGTGGTTCAAATATGTGACGCCGGAAACCTGGAAGAATGGGGATCTGGCGAAGCAGTTGTTGAGCGTCGATCCTGTAAGAGCACAGACGGCTTGGGACGAACTTGAAAGTGCGCCGCTGGAAATTAAGGTGCGTTATCTCTGTGAATTCTGGGCGTCGGATGTCACGCGCGATTTTGACAAACTGAAAGTCCCGGTGCTGGCTCTTGTTCCCGGCTTTGACGAGAAATTTCTCGCCGATCCAGCGAATGGCTTTGCGAAGCCGGCATTTTTGGATTCATGGGAAACGCTGGTGCCGAAAAATCCTCAACTTGAACTTGTAAGGATTCCCAACACCCGCATGCTCGTGCTCGACGATCAGCCGAAACTCGCTGACGAAACTATTGCCAGGTTTATCGAACGGATTAGCAAGCTACAAAAAGGGCCAATGAAGGAGTTCGATTCAGATCGAAACGCGACTCTGGTTTTCTCCAAGCGATACGAGCAACGAAAGGAAAAGTTGTGATGATAACTAATATTGCAACCGCGGCAGTCTATATAGATGACCAGAATAAGGCCGTCGAGTTCTGGACAAAAAAAGTTGGTTTCGTAGTCCATCGTGAAAAGCGAATGAGTGCGGAAGCAGCTTGGATCTGATGGCGAATTGGAACGAACGCAAACCTTCCATTGTGTTTAATTGTCTGAGCGTTAAAGATACTCACAATGACATGAGTGCTCGCGGAGTTGAATTCAGTCAAGCGCCTCAAGAAATGGGCTGGGGCTCTTTCGCGATTTTCGAGGATCCTGAAGGCAATTCGTTCGGGTTAAGAGGACCCGGCAAATCCAGCGCGTGAGCTTTGGTGTTTCGATGTTGGAACCGTGGCTTATCTTGGGCCGCACTTGTTGCACCAGAGGCAGGTGCCAAATGTCGGGTGCTAGACAAAAAAAGGGAGGACACAGTCAATGGCCATCACACCCTATCTCTTATACGAGGATGTTGACGAAGCCCTGAAGTTTCTAGCCAAGGCATTCGGCTTTCGGAAATATGGTCGCCCAATGCTGGCCGATGACGGCAAGGTTAATCATGCCGCAATGCAGTTCGGTCATGACCTCATCATGATGGGACGGCCTCCTTCCGGTTATCGAAATCCGAAACATTTGGGCGGGGCAACCCAATACCTTTACGTGAATGTTGAGAAGGTGGACAAACATTATCAGCGGGCCAAGAACGCCGGGGCTACTGTTCTAGAAGCGCCGGAGGACACGGAATATGGCCACCGTCGTTATAGCGTGGCTGACCCGGAAGGTCATCAATGGTCTTTCGCTGAAGACATCAAGCGACGGGTAATCAAGAAGTCAGCCAGGAAACGCTCCGCAGCGCGATCGAGCATTTGAGTCTTAGAGGCATTCCGAGCCTGGGTAGCGTCGCTTGATCGGGCTCCGCATGTAACCCTCGGCAGGCTGCCTCTTCAACGACGCCATTGCTCACGCGGATTTCAAATCGTTTCAGGAGGTGGAGTAATGCAAATGGTCTTTTCGATGGCGGTGCTGTCAGCGCTCCTGGCGGTCGTCTCGTGCACACTGGCCGCCAGTGACTATTCACCGGACGATATCATCGCGCTCGAGCGTGGCGCACTTGATCGTTGGGGGAAAGGTGACCCTGAAGGGTTCCTCGAACTCATGTCCGAGGATGAAACCTACTTCGACCCTATGACCGAAAAGCGAATCGACGGTCGCGAATCGCTCCGAAAATATTTCGCGCCGTTCGTTGGCAAGATCAGGATCGAGCGCGTTGAAATCATGGATCCAAAGGTTCAGCGGCAGCGTGACTTGGCCGTGTTGACTTTCAACCTTGCCGACTACGGAGCGCAATTCGACGGCGGGCCCAAGTCCACGGCCCGGTGGAACTGCACGGAGGTCTACCAGAGGATCGACGGAAAGTGGAAGATTGTGCATTCACATTGGTCGTACACCAAGCCCGAGCCAAAGACCGGCGGGTAGGCACCCAAAGAAGTTGAATACGACGATTTGTCAGCCGGCCCATTTTTCTCACGCGGGAATCACAGTTGATCGTTTCCAACAGTGGCCATCCGATTGCTGACGAGGCGCTCGATGGCGTGGTTGACGCGATCCGCGAAGCAGTAATGATCTGCCGTGAAGAGCTTCAGAAGAAATAACGGCTTTGCCTCGGAATGCACCTACTTCCTGAGGCGAGCAAACGGGCGTGACGCGACCCGATATATCGGCAGGAAACCTATTCAGGGATGACGAGCCGAGCCTGAAACATACCAAACGCCATCGACACGAAATTCAGTCTTCATGGACAAAATGTTCACCACCGTTACTGTGGCGCAACTCGTGAAGCAAGGAAACCTATCCTATGACACGACGCACTTGAACCGACGAGACCAAGGTAAAAGTAAGGGGTCAGGCGTCACCGACTAGCAATTCTCTTATTATCGAATTCCGGTAGCGCGCCGCTTTGGTTTGGTTCGTTAATTCGAGGTCTGTTGAGATAATCAGAGATCTGCACTTGTAAGGAAGAGTCTGTTAAGGTAAGGAATAAGGAGCAAGGCAATGCAAAGAGAGGCAAAGATCACCAGCAAAGGACAAATTACGGTGCCGCGAGAAATTCGTCACGCGCTGGGCGTCAAGACGGGCGATAAGCTCGTTTTCGAACAGAACACTAAAGATGTTTCTGTGCGTCCGGTGAGAACGAAGAGTGTCTTCGCGAAATATCGGGGCATCGGAAATCCGGGGGTTGCTTCTGGTCGTGCCGGCGTCGTGGGAAAAACCCGCGAGCTTCGCGGTCACGTAACGAAGAAATGATTGATTGGACCACCGACGAGTCTATATGGCGAGTTGCAGGAAAAGCTTTTCAGAGGTATGCGAACCGCCGTCATAAACAGAAAGCCGGTAGCCCGCGGCGAATTCTCGCGGACTTCCTCATCGGCGCGCACGCGCTTGAGGAGGGCTACAGTTTACTCACTCTCGATGAAGGTATTTATCGCGCCGCCTTTCCCAAACTACAGATTGTGAAGGTTTGATAACTTCGAACGGATGAAACGCTGCCCACAGTGCAACCGCGTTGAGACGGACGATGCGCTCGGCTTCTGCCGCGCGGACGGCACGGCGCTCATTAGCGATTCTGGTTCATTCAGTGGTGACGCGGGTACCGCGAAGTTTGGTTCTGGCGCGGTGTCGAGCGAGATCGAAACCAGCATTCTTTCTCACACATCGACGACTCCCGAAATCAATCGTCTGACCGCACCCACAACTGTGCTTCCACCACCGCAGACTCCGACCACGACGCGCGAGCTGAGTAAATCCAAACGACGCGGTCGTGTAATAGCACCGGTCGCTCTGTTGTTCGTCGTCATCGGTGGGGCCGGCTATTTCTATCTTTCGCGAAATCACAAGCCCGCGATCGAATCAATCGCCGTAATGCCGTTCGTAAACCAAAGCGGCAATCAGGATGTTGAGTACCTTTCCGACGGTATGACTGAAACGCTTATAAACAGCCTGTCGCAACTGCCAAATCTATCGGTGAAAGCTCGGAGTTCCGTGTTCCGCTACAAAGGCAGGGAAGTTGAGCCGCAAGTCGTCGGGAATGAACTGAACGTGCAGGCAATTTTGAATGGCCGCGTCGTGCAGCGCGCGAATGATTTGATTCTCTATCTGTCGTTAGTCGATACGCGCACGGGCAATCAAATCTGGGGCGAGCAATATAATCGAAAACAGGCGGACCTGATTTCATTGCAGAATGAAATCGGCCGGGATGTGTTGGCTAAGCTAAGGACAAAACTATCAGGCGCGGATGAGCAAAAGGTTGCGAAGAACTTTACGCAGAACGCCGAAGCCTACCAGCTCTACTTGCAAGGGCGCTTCTTTGCCAACAAACGCACCCCGCAGAGTATTCAAAAAGCAATCGAGTACTATCAGCAGGCGATTGCTAAAGATCCGAATTACGCGCTCGGTTACGCGGGACTCTCCGATGGCTATGGTTTGCTCGCTTACTATAGTGCCGCGCCGGCGCCGGCGGCTTTCAGCAAAGCGAGGGAAGCAGCGCTGCGCGGGCTTTCGCTGGATGACAACCTGGCTGAAGCACATAATGCGCTCGGATTCGTTCTGACTGTCGCTGATTACGATTACGAAGCAGGCGAACGCGAATACAAACGAGCGATTGAACTCAATCCGAATTACACCACGGCTCATCACAACCTTGGCGTCATGCTCAGTCGCACCGGCCGGCCGGCAGAGGGTATGGCCGAACTCCGTCGCGCTCTGGAGCTTGAGCCTTTTTCCAGCGTGGTCAACCGGCTCTACGGGGAGGTTTTGGTTTTCACCCGGCATTACGACGAGGGCCTGGCGCAACTTAAAAAGACCGTCGAGATGGATCCAGGTTTTCCTACGACTTATTTCGCGCTTTCGAATACTTA
>QHXE01000097.1 GCA_003222835.1 Acidobacteriota bacterium
CGCTCGATCGCCTTTACAAAAAACGGCTGCTCGATCGACGCAAAGACGGGCGCGCGTTCTTTTATTCGCCGTCGGTTTCGCGCGAAGAATTCGAGCACGGCATTCGCGAAGACGTGATCGATGGACTGCTGGGCGGCGGCGCGGAGGGAATCCAACCAGTGCTGGCTTGCATTGTTGATACTGTCAGCGAGCGCGATCGACAGTTGCTCGACGAGCTCGACCGGTTGGTAAAGGAAAAGAAACGCGAACTGCGCCGCAAGGCCGATTAATTTATGTACGAACTGTTGGGAATCTGCCTGGTTCTGGCCGCATTGCTCACGATAAATGCGTTGGCGTCGTTGGCGACCGCGGCCATTTGGCGCTCACTGGAACGGTTCGCTCCAAGCTGGTCGCCACGCTCGCGCGTTGACATTCTTTTCGCCATGCGCGTTAGCCCACCGGTGCTCGCGTTGATTGCCGTGTCGCTCTTCCTGGTTCCGTCTTATCTAAATTATGAGCCGTACTCAACGCCTGAAGTTGTGAGCAAGAAACTCGCTTTACTCGCGTTGGTGTCCGGGCTTGGCGTGGTGTTCGCAATGTGGCGGTGCGCCCGCTCTTGGTGGGCAACGCATTTGTTGCTGCGAGAGTGGCTGGTAAACGCGCATCAAATCAAACTCGAAGGAATCGACATCCCAACTTTTCGCATGCCGCATGCGTTTCCGATTATTGCCGTAGTCGGTGCGATGAGGCCACGCTTATTCATCGCGGAACCAGTGATGCAATCGCTCACCCAGGAGGAGTTGGCGGCGGCTATTGCGCACGAAGGCGGTCATCTTGCCGCTCGCGACAACTTCAAGCGTTTGCTGCTTCGCATGTGTCGTGACTTGCTGATGATTGTTCCCTGCGGCCGTTCACTTGATCGCGCGTGGGCTGAGTCGGCGGAATCCGCGGCCGATGAGCATGCAGCCCAACAAAATGGCGACACGGCACTTAATCTCGCGGCAGCTTTGATCAAGATAGCGAAGATGATTCCCGTAGGATCGCGCGCCGCCATACCGTTAGCGGCGTTTTTGGTGGGCGGTGAAGAAACTCGTGGCGTCAAGGCCCGCGTGCGGCGCTTGGTTGAAATAGCTTCGAACGGTTCCGGAGGGCGAGTTCACCAGCACGCAATGATAAGAATAGCGTTGGCGCTATCGTTTGCAGTGGTTATTATTTTTGCCGCCGCGGTGGCCAACAGTCCCCACGTCCTGATTACCGTGCACGCGTTGATCGAGCACGCGGTCAAACTTCTTTCCTAACTTTGCTTGGACTCAGCCAGCGGTCCACCCAACCATTAGAATCACCGATTCAATTTGCAACGGAAATCGCTGCATTTTAAGATGCGACCGTTGGCTTCGCAATGCAGATCGGTTTTGGATCTTACGGCGTCTGGTAGTTTTAAGCGCGCAGCGTTAGGTTAACGATGAGTGACCTGCTAACAGTTAGAGATGTAACCAAGCGCTTCGGAGATCGCCTGGCGCTGAATGGCGTGAGTTTTTCCGTGCAACGCCGGGAGGTCCTGGGCTTGATTGGCCCCAACGGCGCCGGCAAGACGACCCTCTTCGAATGTCTCGCGGGACTAATGACCGCGAACTCCGGAACGATAACGTTTCATGAAGAGACCTTGCCGGTAACGCGTCGCAAGGAGGCGCTCTTTTATTTGCCTGATGGGATTCTTCCCTGGTCCGAGCAAACGGTGAACTGGGCTCTCCGGTTCTTTGAAAAGCTTTATCGCACGTCCAAGACGAAGTTGTCTGAGTTGATTGAGCCTTTGCGGCTTGACGAGATCATGAAGGCGCGTCTGGCCTCGCTCTCGAAGGGCGAGCGCAAACGAATGCTCCTTGCCTTAGGACTGCTGACGCCGCACGAATTGCTGTTGCTGGACGAACCTTTTGACGGGCTGGACCTCAGACAGACGCGCGACGTGATGACCTTGCTGAAAGATCACACGGCAAACGGACGCACGCTGATGCTATCGATTCATCAGCTTGTTGACGCCGGACGGGTTTGCGATCGGCTCGTGCTGCTGAGTGCGGGCACTGTCGTGGGCGAAGGAACGATTCCCGAGTTGCGCGCGCAAGCAAACCTTCCTGACGGTGGAGTCGAGGAGATCTTCCTTGCGCTCACGTAGCAGGCTGCTGAAAACGTCCCCTCTCCCTCTGGGAGAGGTTAGGGAGAGGGCATGAGTGGCCAAAGAAAGAAAGAATATCTAGATATTCGGCCGGCCTCAGGCCCTCACCCCAACCCTCTCCCAAAGGGAGAGGGAGTTTTTCAGCAATCCTATAGTTTCGTTCAGATCTTTGCCAAAGAGTGGCGTGAACTGTTGGCTTCGCGTTCATTCTGGCTGTTGCTCTTGATGATTGGGCCACTGGTAGGTCATGGATTCATTACGGCAGTTGGTTTGTATGCCGAAGCGAGCGGCATCGGCGGGGGACCAGCCGCGTTGCCGCAGGGCCTGACTCCTTTAGACGGCATGTTGACGCCTGCTTTTGGAGCTTATGACTTAGCCGCGACGTTTCTGTTTCCATTCGTCGCGATTCGGATGATCGCTTCAGAAAAGCAAAGCGGTGGCTTGAAGCTCTTGCTGCAACTGCCGGGCAATCTCGCGACCAAACTTAGCGCGAAAGGGTTGGCGCTTCTTGCTGGTTGGCTGGTGACTCTGATTCCCGGACTGCTGGCGATCTCGCTGTGGAAGTTGTACGGCGGTCATCTGTATGCCCCGGAAACTCTGAACCTTTTCGTGGGGCATCTATTACGAGTCATGTTGAGCGCGGGCATCGCCGTCGCCGCCGCCGCGCTTGCGGAAAACGCGGCCAGCGCGGCGATTGTGACGCTGGGTTTTACGGTCGGTACCTGGGCGCTCGAGTATGTCGCCGCATACCGCGGTGGTTTTCTTCAGCAGTTGGCAAACTACACGCCGACCGCGGCGTTGCGATCTTTTGAGCACGGGCTTCTACAACTGAGTACCTCGATCGCAATGCTGGCGATCAGTGTCGCCGGTTTCGCGCTCGCGGCAATCTGGTTGCACACTGGCCGAACCTGGCGCTTTCGCCTGGTCGGGACGGCAGCACTCATTTTAGTTCTGGCCCTGGTTGGCTTCGGTGCAAACGGTTTGCGAGGAAGTTGGGATCTCAGCGAGAACCGGCGCAACTCTTTTTCGCGCGAGGATGAAGCGGCACTTCGGCAGATTCGGCCGGCATTGAAGATCACCGTCGTGCTATCGCCTGAGGATCCGCGACTCGCTGATCTCGAACAGAACGTGCTCCGCAAGTTAAGAAGAGTTCTGACTCGACTCGAGATTCATTATGTGGCTTCAACTGTGACCGGATTGTTTGAAAAACCAGAAGACCATTACGGCGAAATTTGGTATGAGATGAGTGGGCAGAGAGTCATGGAGCGCTCGACGATTGAACAGGTCGTACTGGAGACAATTTACCAACTCGCCGGCGTCACCGCACCCCAGCATATCGAAGAAAATGTATTCGGCGGCTATCCATTGACCGCTTACCCCCGGGGAGCGGGATGGATTTTCTATGTGCTGTGGCCACTGATGGTCGGCTTTGTCTGGTGGCTCGTTCGCAGTTGATGAATTACTCAACGCCGATGCCGAGAGGTTTACCATGGCCATTCTGAAAATTAAGACGCTTGATGAAATCCGGCGGCCGGAGAAATTGTAGTTAGTTAGCATGTCCTTCAGCATAGTAGTCGCTTCCCATTCACACCCGGTTTCAACCGGGCGGTCAAACGAGGACAACTTCGTCCCGTAGCGAAACCGTTAAAACGGTTGAAGTAAGAGCCAACGAGTCGTGCGTTCACCCGGTTGAAACCAGGTGTGAATGAGAAGTCTATCAACAATTTCTTGGCGGGCTGGACGAAAGAAAGTAAGGGAGACTCGATGATGACAGCCAAAACGATTTCATTCTTCTTCTTAATAACTCTCCTGCTTTGCGTTTGTGGAAATGCGCAACGCCGCGGCGCATCTTCGGGCACGACTCGCATCGACTTCTCAAGCGAGCGCGTCGGTCATGAATCAAGCAAATTCCTCGCAGTCGTTGGCAACTGGTCAATCGTTGAAGACAACAGCGGGAAGAAGGTTCTGGCGGTAGACGGCAGATCGTGGCTACGCGGGCAACCTGCGGGGAGCCTGGCCGAGAAGGCTCGTTCAATCTATGGCGCGCGCAACGAAGAGTTCATCGACAACGTCAAGGCGTGGGCCTATTTTCCGTATGCAGTTGCCAGAGATGTCGATGATTTCCATGATGGCGAGATCGGAGTGTGGTTCAAGATCGTCGCGGGCCAATTGGATGAATGCGCCGGCATTCTTTTCGATCTAAAACCGAATGGTGATTATCTGACGGTGCGATTCAATGGCATGGAAGATAACGTTGTGCTTTGGACTTTCAATAAGGGCGTGCGCAAGTTCGTGAAGCGCGGCTCGGAGAATGTTCCGCTGCAGAAGAACACCTGGCACAATTTGCAAATCTCGGTTCACGGCCCGAGTCTGCAAGCCGCTCTGGACGGAAAGCATCTGCTCGATTACACGCTTGCCGAACCTGTTTCAGGAAAAATAGGTCTGTGGTCAAAGACGGACAGCGTGATTTATTTCAATGATTTCACAGTGAGCCGATAATTTGGAGTGCGCCGGAGAGAGCAGCGTCGACGGCGCTTTGGATATGGAGGAAAAACTTCAGTCTGTCTCTGATCTTGACGACAAGCTGAAGCTTATCGGACATCCAAAGCGCCGTCGCCGCGTGCTGTGCCGGTGCACTCCAAAACTAAAATCTCACTCGCGCCTGAAACTCGAACATTCTTCCCGGATCGACGTTCGCTACTCCCGTTAATTTCTGTCCGAAGGTTGAGTTAGCGACGCCGCTCGCCGCATTGCCGTAGGTGCCGTTGCGACCGATCGTATTCGGATGATTGAATACGTTGA
>QHXE01000098.1 GCA_003222835.1 Acidobacteriota bacterium
TGCGCACGCCCTCGATGGCCGAAATGCGATGGGTCGCATAACTCAGCAATTCGTGTTCATAGGCAGCCGCTTTTTCGCGACCGATAATATTCAGATAATCAATCGCGGCGCCCAGGCCGATTTGCGAAGCGATAGCCGGCGTACCCGCCTCAAACTTATTTGGCAGATCCGCGTAAGTCGTCTTCTCAAACGTGACGCTCTTGATCATATCGCCGCCGCCCTGAAACGGATTCATCTTTTCCAGTAAGTCCGCTTTGCCATAGACGACGCCGCTGCCCGTGGGCGCAAAAATCTTATGGCCCGAGAAAGTGTAGAAATCACAATCCAGATCCTGTACATCGATCCGTGCATGCGGCGCCCATTGCGCGCCATCGATTAGAACCGGCGCCCCGTATTTGTGCGCGCTCTCGATAATTTCTTTCACGGGAACGACGGAACCAAGCGCGTTGGAAACATGCGTGACGGCTACCAAGCTTGTTCTCTCATTCAATAGCGCCTGGTATTCGTCCATGAGCAACTCGCCCGCATCGTTCATCGGAATCACGCGCAGCTTTGCGCCCTTCTCTTCACAGAGCATCTGCCACGGAACGATGTTGGCGTGGTGCTCCAATGCGGAGATGATGATCTCATCACCTGCGCCGATGAACTTCCGGCCGTAGCCATGCATGACCAGATTGATGCCTTCGGTCGCGCCGCGCACGAAGATGCATTCCTTGACGTCGCGCGCGTTGATGAATCGCTTCACCTTCTCGCGCGCGCCTTCGTAAGCGGTCGTCGCTTTCATGCTGAGATAATGCACGCCGCGATGGATATTTGAATGTTCCTGTTCGATATATTGGGCTCCGCGCTCAATTACCATCACCGGAACCTGCGAAGAAGCAGCATTGTCGAGATACACGAGGGGCTTTCCGTTCACAGTCTGCCGCAGCACCGGAAAGTCTTTGCGAATGCGCTCGACATCCCAGCCGTTGCGCGGTCTAGGTTTAATCGGTATCAATTGTTCAAGTGTGGTTGCCATTTCACCGATCTTAATTACGCCATCATCATGCGCGCCGGCTGAAGTGAGCGCTCAAATGGATTGAAGACCAAGCCAAGCTCTTCTAACGTCACGACGCCAAGCAGAGCCTGGTCTTGATTCTCACCTAACACCACGGGTGTGTGCCCGTCGCCCTGCGGCAACGCGATGAAACACTCGGAAATATCTCGCTCGATCTCGGTTCCATCGGCAAGAATGAACTTCATCCTGCGCTTTGGCGCTAGCCCAATCGATTTCCACTTTTCACTAGGCAAAACCGTGTACTTGGCCCCGCTGTCTACTAGGAACTTTGCGGTCGCCTGTCTGCCTGCCGGCCCAGTCACGGTGCCTTCGATATAAGTAATGCCCACGAGTCGCCTCAAAGTAACCTCAGTCCAGTTCCGCGTGCAAACGGTTCAGAACCGTCGCATCAAGCTCTCGTCTGATCGAGTCGATCTTGATCTTCTCGATGACCTCTTCGGCAAAACCATACGTCAAGAGATTGCGCGCCAGTTCCGGCCTGATGCCACGGCTTTCGAGATAGAACATTTCGTCCGCTTCCAGTTGACCTATAGCGGCGCCATGCGCGCACTTCACGTCGTCGGCAAAAATTTCTAGCTGTGGCTTCGTATCCACGCGCGCTTCATTCGACAGCAGCAGGTTCTTGTTAGTTTGTTGCGCAACGGTTTGCTGGGCACCATGACGTACAAAGACTTTGCCATTGAAGACCGCGCGCGACTTCCCATCGAGGATGCCTTTGTAAAGTTGTTGGCTGCTGCAATGCGGCTGGCGATGGTCGATCATCGAATGCGTGTCTGTGTGCTGGTTGCCATCAACCATGTAAAACCCGTCAACCCAGCATTCTGCGCCTTCATGGTCCATCACAACGTCGATGGTGTGACGCGAAAGCGCCGCACCCAGATTGATTGCCGTCGAATCGTAACTCGCGTTCGCTCCCAGTTCGGCATTCGTCGCGGCGACGTGAAAGGCGCTCGTGCTCTCGCGCTGCACTTTGAAGTGTTTCAAATGCGCGCCCGCGCCAAGCCGGACGTCGACGATTGCGTTCGTTAAATAGACGCTCTCGCCGAGACTTGCATAGCTCTCAATGATCGTCGCGGCGCTGTTTGCCTCGGCGGCAATCAGCACGCGCGGAAACGACGCCGGCGCATCTCCGTTGTGGGACGCGGATATGAATTGCAAATGAATCGGCGCTTTGACCGTAACGCCCTCAGGGACAAAGACGAACGCTCCGCTGGAGAACAGCGCGGTATTGAGAGCAGTGAACCCATTTTCGTTGTCCGTTTCGTAGCGTTCGAAGCACTGGCGAATCCTTGCACCGTGCTGAGCAAGACCTAAAGCCTCTCCGATATCAATCACAAATACTCCGGCAGGAAGCGCTTCTAACGATGACAGACCCGGCTGAAGAATCCCGTTAACGAAAACCAATTGGCTATGCCGAACTTCGTCGTAAACAAACGATCCGAAGCCGTTATTGCTCGCGACGATCGTCGCACCTGCGAGTGCCGGGGTGAATTGAAGCTTCGCAATAGGCGCTACGTTTGTGTATTTCCATTCTTCTTCTTTGACGCTCGGGAAACCGATGCGCTCAAAACGCGCAAACGCATCTTCGCGCGCGTGTCGCAGCCAAGACGGCTCGTCCTTACCCAACTTCTGCGGCAGCGCGCGAAACGCGGCCGCGTAAGCGCCTTCCTCTTTTGCTAATTGCAGTGACATTGCTAGCTCGCTTGCGGCGCAGCCATCGCGCCTGTTCCATTGCCGTTCTTCAGCCAGTCGTAACCCTTCTCTTCCAGTTCGAGCGCCAGTTCCTTGCCGCCCTCTTTGACAATCCGGCCGGCCGAAAGCACGTGTACGAAGTCAGGTGTAATGTAATTAAGCAAACGCTGATAGTGCGTGACCAGAATCACGGCCTTGTTCGGATCATGAAGTTTGTTCACGCCTTCAGCGACGATTCTCAACGCGTCAATGTCCAGACCTGAATCTGTTTCATCCAGCACCGACAGTTTCGGATCGAGCACGGCCATCTGAAGAATTTCGTTGCGCTTCTTCTCACCGCCGGAAAAGCCTTCGTTGACTGAGCGCGTCATGAAACTCGCTTCCATCTCAACGATCTTCGCCTTTTCCTTCAGCAAATCCTTGAATTCCAGCGGATCGAGTTCCTCTTGACCCAGGTGCTTTTGCTTCTCGTTGTAAGCTAAACGCAGGAACTGCGCGTTCGAAACGCCGGGGACTTCGATCGGATATTGAAACGCCATGAAGACACCCTCGCGCGCGCGCACGTCAGGCGATAGATCCAGAAGGTTCTTGCCTTCGAACAGCACTTCGCCGCGCGTCACTTCGTACGATGGATGCCCAGCGAGCACCTTCGCCAGCGTCGATTTGCCCGAACCATTCGGACCCATGATGGCGTGCACTTCGCCCTTGTTAACTTTGAGGTCGATGCCTTTTAGGATTTCGTTGCCATCAACCGATGCGTATAGATCGCGAATTTCTAACAAGTCATTCTCCTTAATAAACTCTCAGCTCCCAGCGTTCAGCCGCCAGCTCGGAACAACAAAGCTGACGGCTGAAGACGGCCAGCTAACCGCCTGCTTACCCAATCGCGCCCTCGAGTTTCAGACCAAGCAGGCGCGTCGCTTCGACCGCAAACTCCATGGGGAGATGCAGAAAGACGTCTTTACAAAAACCGTTGATAATGAGCGAGACTGCATCCTCCTGCGAGATGCCGCGCTGCATTAGATAGAACAATTGCTCTTCACTGATGCGCGAAGTCGAAGCCTCATGTTCTACCTGCGAGCTGTTGTTCATCACTTCGATGTACGGGAACGTGTTGGCGCCGGCGTCCGAACCAATCAGCATCGAATCGCACTGGGTATAGTTCCGCGCGTTCTCAGCCTTCGGCATAATCTTCACCAGTCCGCGATAGCTGTTGTTGGCATGGCCTGCCGAGATGCCTTTCGAAATGATCGTCGAGCGCGTGTTCTTGCCGAGATGAATCATCTTGGTTCCGGTGTCGGCCTGCTGTGCATGATTCGTCAATGCCACCGAATAAAATTCTCCAATTGAATTTTCGCCTTGCAAAATGCAGGACGGATACTTCCAGGTGATCGCCGAGCCGGTTTCGACCTGCGTCCAGGAGATCTTCGAGTCGCGGCCCGCGCACTTGCCCCGCTTGGTTACGAAGTTATAAATGCCGCCGCGGCCTTCCTCATCGCCGGCGTACCAGTTCTGCACTGTCGAGTACTTAATCTCCGCATTGTCGAGCGCGACCAACTCGACCACTGCCGCATGCAACTGATTGCGATCGAACTTCGGCGCCGTGCAGCCTTCGAGGTATGAAACATAAGCGCCTTCCTCGGCAACAATCAGCGTGCGTTCGAACTGGCCAGATTCAGAGTTGTTGATGCGAAAGTAAGTCGACAACTCCATCGGACAGCGCACTCCCTTGGGAATAAAGCAAAACGAGCCGTCCGAGAAGACCGCGCTGTTCAAGGCCGCAAAGAAATTATCATTCGTCGGCACGACCGAGCCCAGATACTTGCGAACAATTTCAGGATGCTCCCGCACTGCTTCGCTGAACGAACAAAAGATCACCCCGTGCTTCTTCAGTTTTTCTTTGTAGGTCGTCGCGACAGAAACTGAGTCGAAAACCGCGTCGACCGCCACGCCTGCAA
Organism: Acidobacteriota bacterium; assembly: GCA_003222835.1. The sequence continues at coordinate 4,708 of QHXE01000098.1, forward strand.
GCTGCTTTTGTTCCGATAAAGGAATGCCTAACTTGTCGAACGTGCGCAAAAGTTCGGGATCAACCTCATCCAGGCTTGCTTTCGCCGCTCTCTGCTTCGGCGCACTGTAATAGATCATGTCCTGATAGTTTACTTCCGGAAAAGCAAGGTTTGGCCAGTGGCGCGGCTCCTCCATGTGAAGCCAATTGCGATAGGCTTTCAGACGAAACTCGAGCATCCACTCGGGCTCGCTCTTTTTCTGTGAGATCAAACGAACCGTGTCCTCGCTCAATCCCCGCGGGATCGTCTCCGACTCGATGTCGGTGACCCATCCGTACTTGTATTCCCTGTTTGTCAGTATCTCAGCAGTACTCATTACTCATCCTTTGGTTTCACAGTTCCTAGTTCAACCTTTAGGTTGCTGTCTACGTGTCAGTACCGCGAGCGGTAGCGACCGGATCTTATCGATCGCGTTTGATTAATGACGGTACCTATTCTCAAAGTACATTGTGTGATCCGGTCGCTACCGCTCGCGGTACTGACACGAATCGCAAGCTAAAGCTTGAACTCTAAACCCGTCAATGGGCCGTCCGCATCGATCCCAATCGATTGTGCAACTTTTGAATCTGATGCAAAGTGGCATCAACCTTAGCTTCCGTACCAACCAATTGCGCCAGCGTTATCTCTGACAACGCGTTTTGCACAATCTCATGTAAGCCGATGATCACCGGCCGGATGCCGCAGTCGCTCGTGTGAATGCATGCATCAAGAACGCCTGCGTGTGTCTTACAGAACCGATCCACGGTGTCTTCGTCTAGAATGCGAATGACTTCATTAAGCCGAATCTCCGCAGCGGGCCGGGCCAACGTGTATCCACCGTTCGCGCCGCGTTGTGATTGGACCAGTCCAGCCTTATTCAAAATCCACATCAGCTTGCCCGCGTTGGAAACCGACAGACCTTCGCGCTCGGCGATCTGAGCGAGCGTCAAGGACTCGCCTTCAACCTCCGCGCGCGCAAGCTGAACCAGACAGCGCAAACCGTATTCTTCGTGAGCCGAAATCTTCACTCTGCGTTGGCTTTCTTCGAGATTCGCCCTGATTATAGCATTCTTTACTTTTTCGTCAAGTTTAGGTTAACTGTCGCTTTTAGAAGAAGATCGGACCTTCATCGGAAGTTCATCAGTCGTTACAGAACCGCGAGCGGTAGCGACCGGCCTGTTGTCTCATGCTGACTTCTTCAACGAGCAAAGGGCCGGTCGCTACCGCTCGCGGTTCTGTAACGCTGGAGTGTTCTTCCTCCAGCCGACTCTTACTCTTGATTACACCCCAGGACGAATCCGCAGAACCGAGAGATGTTCATCGACGCAGAACTTCGCTAGAATCTGAAAACAAAATGAGCACCCGAAGCAGAAGCAAAGGTCTGGCAGGCGGGATCATTCCTTCACCGCGTGGGGAAAAACCTCGCTCGATATTATTCCCGATATATGCGACGCAAGCTCTAACTACTTCTTTTGAGAATCTGGCCCCCGACATTCAACACGCGTATCGCGCGATCGCTGACGATCCAAAGTACGCACACTTCATTCGTATCCCCGATCGCGTCATTCGGTGCGTTGATTACTTCGGCATTGACTGCAATCGCGCCAGCGCGAGAGATCGATTGCTTTCCTACTATCTCTTCATCGGTGTGATAGACAATGCGCTTGACTCAGCACAGATCGAGAGGGGACGGCAAGTGCTCGATTATCTCAAAACGCCCCTGCCCTGCTTTGACCAAGCATGCGTTAATTCTGAAGTGAGGCTGGTAACAGAGACGCTGAAAAGCAAGATCAGCGAAGAGTTTTATTTCTCGATACTGGAACAACTCGGCCGCTTGTATCAGCGAGTCCTGCGCGAGCGAGCTGCCCGATCAATAGGCGAACTTATACGATATAGGAAAGCTG
>QHXE01000099.1 GCA_003222835.1 Acidobacteriota bacterium
ACAACTTATCCAGCGATTCATGATCGAAGGCGTCTTGAGTCGTCGCGATGCCAAACGAGACATGATCAAGCCGCGGGAACGCCCACGCATATCCAATCCAGCTTGGCAAAAACGCAACTACAGTCGCCGCGTTTCCATCGTCCGGCAACGGCGCGCGATAACCGAACGCAACTTCCATCTCGGCCGGCGGCAAAGGCCCGGCCAGCTTTTTCGCGATTGCGCTGTTGGCGCCCTCGGCTCCCACTAACCACGAAGCGGAAAACTCGGCACCGCTCTGCGTGCGCACGATCCAGCCCTCGTCAATTTGTTTGAAACCCCGACTTGTAGGGGAAATCTTTTCAGTAAACACCTGCGCGCCCGCTTTGCGTGCCCGCTCGCGCAGGAAAGTGTCGAATGCGATGCGCGAATAAACAGCGAACGGCTCATCGAGTTTCAAATGCAGATGTTTCCCCGAGGGCGAGTACATGTCGAGTTCATCGATTGTCCGGCCGACTGCATCGAGCAAATGCGGCCAGGCCTTCAGAGCCTTCGAGGTTACGCCTCCCCCGCAAGCTTTCGGTTCACCCGCTGGTCGACCGTCAAACAAAGCTACGTTCACGCCACCGCGCGCCAGATATTCGGCGGCGAACGATCCCGCTGGCCCAGCGCCGACGATCAGGACATCGAATCGATTCATTCGCCGATCATCATAAACCGGGGACCTGAAGTTTAGAAGCGGATAACTCCCTCTCCCGCTGAGAGAGGGCTGGGTTAAGAGATTACGGCGCGACTCATACTTCCATCTTGAGTCCTCTCCGAGGAAGAGCGCCGTTAGGCGCGGATATTTATAGAACCAACGTTCTTAACAAAGGATCATGCATTGCGAGAGCGAGACCTGCGCTTGCGATCCTAGATTCAAACAGGTATACCTGCGTTCTATAAGTATTTTGGCTCCCCAGGAGGTAGAGGAGAGCGGCTCACTCATTCTCGTCCATCCGCCTGACATTTTTTTGCCGGAGGCCCTGGCTAACGCGCGGGCTTCTGACACGCCCGCATCAGTGCTAGAATCTCGACATTCAGCGGGAATCAAGTCTTAGTCCTCGTGGCCTTTTTGGTGGTTCATGGCCAACGCAAGTTCATTAGTCTTCGCTGGAATTGCTCCGCACCCTCCGATCATGGTGCCCGAAGTCGGTCGTGAGGCGATCGCAGACGTGCGTGCCTCGATCGAAGCAATGTCCGATCTAACTCAACGAGTGATCGTGAGCGGCGCCGAAACCGTCGTCCTCATTTCGCCGCACGCTCCACTTGAATCGGATACGTTTGTCGCATACGACGGACCTCAGCTTTACGGCGACTTTGCAATGTTCCGCGCGCCTACTGCCACAGTCCACGCCGAACTTGACGATGAGCTGTTGAACGAGATGACCCGGGTGGCCGCCGAACAAACTCTCGCGATGGTGAGAATCAAAGGATTCGATCTCGATCACGGCACTGCGGTGCCGCTCTATTTCCTGCAACGCAATGGTTGGCATGGGCGCGTCGTCGCGCTCGGCTACAGCTTCCTTTCCAATGAAGATCACCTACGCTTCGGCAAGTGCATCAGGCAGGCGATCGAGAAAGTGGGATGCTCCGTGGCCTTCATTGCCAGCGGCGATCTCAGTCATCGTCTGAAGCGCGACGCTCCTGCCGGTTACAATCCCGACGCGCATTTGTTCGATGAAGAAGTCGTCGATGCGATTCGCAGTAACTCAACCGGTCGGATCGTAAATATCGATCAGGAACTGCGCCATTTGGCTGGAGAGTGCGGGTATCGCTCAATGCTGGTAGCGATCGGCGTTGCTCAGGGCCTCGGATCGAAATGCGAAGTGATCAGCTACGAGGCGCCGTTTGGAGTCGGCTATTTGGTTGCGCAACTTTCTGCGGTGAGCGCCGATCTCTCGTCCTCACCGGGCGGTACAGAAACGCTTCCGATAGCAAGCGGGTCAAATGCCGGGAGCGCGGATGGTTCTTCCGAACTGTCAGCCGAGTCAGTACCACCTGCGCCATTGTGTGGCTCAGTACAGCTTCCCGCCCTGGCCCGCCTCACCATTGAGACCTTCGTCACGACAGGCACAATCATCACGCCTCCCAACCAGATTTCCGACCTACTGGCCGCGCGTGCCGCCTGTTTCGTTTGCATCAAGACTCGCTCAGGCGATTTGCGCGGTTGCATCGGCACTTTCGAGCCGGCGAAAGACTCTCTCGCAGAAGAGACCATCGCCAACGCGATCCACGCCGCCACGCGCGACCCGCGTTTCGCGGCTGTGAGCGAGGACGAATTGCCCGACTTGAAATTTTCCGTCGACGTTCTTTCCACGCCCGAACCATGCCGCGCCGAAGATCTCGACGCGCACGTTTACGGCGTGATCGTCGAAGACCAAAACGGCATTCATCGAGGCCTTTTGCTCCCGAACCTCGACGGCATAGACACGCCTGCCCAACAGATCGAAATCGCCTCCCGCAAAGCCGGCATCGCCCCCGGCGCCGACGTCAAAGTCTTTCGCTTCCGTGCGGACAGATATTCAGAATAAGGTCCGCTATTCGAAGGTGAACGCCCTCTCCCCTTGGGAGAGGGTTGGGGTGAGGGCCTAGCTGACCAACAAGAAACGAAACTCTCCTCTACCTTTTTCCTGTCCGCTCCGATAAAAAAGGGGAAGGAGTATTTTTGGGTTTCGTCACTAAGCCCTCACCCCGGCCCTCTCCCAAAGGAAGAGGGTTGCCTACAGATTCTTGCCACAGTGTCAAAAACACCGGCTTCAGCCGCTCGCATCCTCGGCTGGAGCTTTCTTCTTTTGGTCTGATTGAACTATAAGAATACGAGTTGAACAGAGCCACTACAGAAAACGCTTTGCAGTCATCTTCTCAGTCCGATCGTCAGTCGCTGACGGCGATCTTTCTGGTAGCTCTTATAGCGACAGGCGTCGTCGCCCCGATGTTTTTTCTCGGCAACGCATCCGGGCACGATTTTCAACCGCACGTGGCCGGATGGATGGACGCTGCCGCCCAATGGCGTGAAGGAATTCTTTTTCCCCGATGGGCCCAGTGGGCAAATTCCGGCTTTGGCGAGCCGCGTTTCATTTTTTACCCGCCGGGATCATGGATGCTCGGGGCCGCTCTCGGCTCGGTTCTGCCCTGGAAAGTCGTGCCGGGCGCTTTCGTTTGGTTGACGCTGATCATTGCCGGCATCTCGATGTGGAAGTTCGCCGGCCAGTGGCTCTCGCCAACGCAAGCTATCGCAGCAGCGCTTTTTTTTGCCGCTAATCCATATCATCTTTCACTAATCTTTTATCGCAGTGCTTTCGCTGAGCTTTTAGCCAGCGCTTTTTTCCCGCTCATGCTCCTGGGAACGTTCGGTGTTCTGCGTCATGGGTGGCGACGCCTGCCGCTCCTCGCGTTTGCTTTCGCGGCCATCTGGTTGTCGAATGCTCCTGCCGGTGTAATTGCCACGTACTCGTTGGCGCTCAGTCTTACCGTTAGTTGTATCGTTAGCCGAACGATTCGTCCATTGTTCTTGGGTGGTCTGTCAATGCTGGCAGGATTTGGGGCAGCGGCTTTCTATCTTATTCCTGCGTGGTGGGAACAGCGTTGGGTGCAGATCGCGCAGCTTGTTTCCACTGCGTACGATCCTGAAAAGAATTTTCTCTTCACCCGAGTAAACGAACCCGAGTTTATTCAATTCAACTGGAAGATTTCTGCCGTGGCACTCGGGCTGATGCTTTTCACTGGTCTCGGCATTGCGCTTAGCTTCAGACAACGTCGCGCATGGCCAAAAGTTTGGTGGACATTAACGGTACTTTCAGTCGCCTGCGCCACCTTGATGCTGCCGCCCAGCGCCTGGCTGTGGAGACATCTGCCGAAGTTACGGTTCCTTCAATTCCCCTGGCGATGGCTTTTAGTTCTTAGCTTCGCTTTTGCTTTTTTTGGAGCCGCCGCCGGCAGTCTGAAGCGCCGAGTAATTTGGTGGGCGATCTTGATAACCGCAATCTGTGTGACGGGCACAACCATTGGTGGAGATACCTCGTGGAGCAGCGAGGACGTTTCGAGCGTGGTTGAAGACATTAGCGCCGGTCAAGGCTATGAGGGCATCGAAGGCTTCGAACCGCTCACCGCGAAGGTCAATGAGTTGGATGACGAGCTGCCGCTCGTGGGCGAATACGATCTGTCTTCAGGTGACATCGATGAGCCGCCAGAAGCGCAGGTAAACACCATGAAGTGGTCCGCGGAAAGCAAAGTCTTCGACGTGAAGAGCGACGAGCCGGTAACGCTGGCACTGAAACTGTTGAATTATCCTGCTTGGCAAGTTCAAGTAGACGGCAATAGTTTGGTCTCCAGTAC
>QHXE01000100.1 GCA_003222835.1 Acidobacteriota bacterium
GCACGCGGCAAGCCGCACAGGTCAACGAGCGTCTGATACAGGTCGAGCGATTCAACCGTGCGTTCAGTGACCTGCGGCTTCCCACCGGGCACGTCGATAATCAAAGGCACGCGCGTGGCAACTTCGTAGAGCGAATATGCCTTGGACCATTTTCCTTTTTCGCCGAGATGATAACCATGATCTCCCCAGAAGACGATGATGGTTTTGTCGCGCAGGTTTAGCTTATCAAGCTCGTCGAGCACGCGCCCGACCTGTGCGTCCACGAAGCTGGTCGACGCATAGTAAGCGCGAATCATCTCGCGAGCTTCCGCGGGTGAAGCGTCGCGTCCGATGAAGAGATCGGCGTTGCGATGCGGAATCGAGATGTCCGGAAAGCCTGGCGGCGCTTGCGGATGCGTGTTGAAATCAGGAGGCAGCGGAATCTTGTTCACATCGTAAAGCTCGAAACACTTCTTGGGAGCGGTCGGCGGGCTGTGCGGCTTATTGAAACCAACCGCGAGAAAGAAAGGCTTGTCCTTATATCGATCGAGAAAATCGATTGCGCGGGTCGCGATCTTGTAATCACCGTGCGATTCTCCGTCGCCTTCCAACACGACGATCCGATCGGAAGTTGAGGCGCGCGCCGGTCTGTTTGGCTGAGGCGCAACATCCGGATCGTCGACTTCGCGGACACCCTGACCGCTGGCGACCGGACTCGGTGGCCGATTGACGATGGCCGGATCTACCGGCTCGCCGCCTTCGGTCCACGAAACCTGATCGTCTATCCCGCCGTGAAAAATCTTGCCCGTGCGCAAGGTCGCGTAACCGTTCTTCTGAAAATACTGCGGCAGCGTTACGTAATCCGGATGCTTCGTTCGGAAGTAGGTATTGTTGTCCATCACGCCGGTCTGCGTCGGGTAGCGTCCGTTGAATAGTGAGGTGCGCGACGGATTGCAAAGCGGAAACTGCGCGTAAGCACGATTGAAGCGCGTGCCGCTTGCGGCGAGACTATCAATGTTCGGCGTCTTGACGATCGGATTGCCGTAGCTGCCCAACTCGGGGCGCAGGTCGTCAGAGATAATGAAGAGGACGTTGTACTTTGGTCTTGGCGTCGCGGAGACTGATTGTGGCCTCGATGCCGAAAACAGTAGGGAACAAGACAGAAGCGCAAGCAAGCCTAGCGGGAGAGCAACTCTAGCAAACAAATGCCTCATCGTGATGCTGCCAGTTATACGAGTTTCGCGATCGCCTGACAAGTGCAGAGCTGATGTAGAATGATTTAAGGGAAACGGTTGCGAGTGTTCTGCTAACAATTCGAGAATTATGGCGAAACAGGTTCGCAGACTGCTGTTGATAGTTGCCGCGGCGCTCATTCTCCTTTCAACACAGAATTGCCGGCGAAGATCTTCTACGCCTGAATCTCAGGTTCCACGCCGCGCGAATCAATCAAACGCCGATTCATCTCCTGCCGCCATAGCCGCTGGTAATCAAACCCGCATTGAGAGTGACGGCATGCTGCTCATCAAGGGCGGGAAATTCCTGATGGGCACCGAAGACGGAATGTCGTACGAAGCTCCGGTCCATGAGGTAACAGTCAAGTCTTTTTGGATGGACAGACATGAAGTCACCCTCGATGAGTTTTCCATGTTCGTCTCGGCTACTGGTTATAAAACGGACGCTGAGAAGTTCGGCTGGTCCGGCGCCTTCAATCTCAAGACCGGTGAATGGAAGAAAACTAAGGGAGCCAACTGGCGCCACCCGGATGGACCAGGATCGGAAGCTGCGTCCAGTGAGCCAGTCTGCCAAGTCTCATGGAATGATGCGACAGCTTATGCAAAGTGGGCCGGCAAGCGTCTGCCTACCGAGGCGGAGTGGGAATATGCCGCGCGCGGTGGGCTAGAGCAGAAGAAATACTCGTGGGGCGATGAACTGCGTCCGGGTGGCAAGCCGGTTGCGAACTGGTGGCAAGGTAGCTTTCCAGATCAGAATACAGGCGAAGATGGTTTCATCGGCCGCGCGCCTGTCGAGAGCTTTCCGCCGAACGGCTTCGGGCTCTATGACGTAACCGGGAACGTCTGGGAATGGTGTGCCGATTGGTATAAGGATGATTATTACGTGAAGTCTGGCCGCGATGATCCGAGAGGACCAGACGATGGCAAGGAGCGAGTAATCAGAGGCGGATCGTGGATGTGCGCCGAGAACTTTTGCACCAATTATCGGGTGGCCGCGCGCAGTCAAGCTACGCCCGATAGTGGATTGAACAATCTAGGTTTTCGATGCGTGCGCGACGAGTAGACTTGAACCGAGCTCGCGTTTGTGATGGCGAGAGATCTGAATCAATTCAAAGGCGAGGCCGCGGTCGAAAAATGTCTCTTGATGGCGTACAACTTCTTCTTCCGCGACTCTCCCCAATCGAAATCCCGGTCCCGAGCAAGACCCGCGTCCAGCTTCTGTCTCTGGGCCGCGCAATTGGTTCCTCCACCGGCGCATCAGTAGTTCGCCCTACACGACGCGGGCGCGTCTGGGATAGAAGAGGTGTCGCGGTTAATAAGATCAGAACGAGAACCAACGAGGCGATGATTGTTCTTTTCATTGTGTCTCTGCCTTCCTGGAGAGAGTCTGCCAGAACAAACGAAAGCCGAGCATTGAATTGTATGTCCGACCGTGCGAGGAATATAGACCATTTCGGAGTGCTTGACAATATTCAAGTATCGGTCGGATTGTAATCCTGGCGAGCAACTCCTTAGCGAGTGAATCGACCTCAGTGGAGATCGTACGTTCGCCCGGAGGTGCGAGGATCAAGACCGTGAAGAGCAACCGCGTTAAGATCAGAATAACTGCAACGCAAGGCGCACTAGTTTTCGTCGCGCTTCTGTTGTTTCTGGGGCCGACTCAAGCCCAGAACCCGCAGATCAATCAGCAGCCAAGTGCGGCTAAACAGCGCACCGCCAAACCGAACCTGCCCACGATTTTTGTGGTCGGCGATTCTACGGCCAACAACAATGCCAACGGAGCGCGCGGTTGGGGCGATCCTTTCATCGACTACTTCGACGCGGAGAAGATCGACGTTCTCAACCGAGCGCGCGGAGGACGCAGCAGCCGAACGTTTACGACCGAAGGCCTCTGGGACAAAGTCTTGAGCGAGATGAAGAGGGGCGACTTTGTTTTGATCCAGTTCGGCCATAATGACGCCGGAGCAATTAACGACGCGACTCGCGCGCGCGGCTCGCTTCCCGGCACCGGTGAAGAGACTCAGGAGATCGACAACCTGCTTACGAAGAAGCACGAGGTCGTGCACACTTATGGATGGTATATGCGAAAAATGATCGCCGATACGAAAGCAAAGGGCGCGACGCCGATTGTTCTCTCCCTGACCGTGCGAAACATTTGGAAAGAGGGCCATGTCGAACGCGGTCCAGGAAAATTCGGTCGATGGGCTGCTGAAGTGGCGAGCTCTCAGCAGGTTACTTTCATCGACGTTACGACATTGATCGCCGATAAATACGAAGAGTTGGGTGAAGAGAAAGTAAGAGAGCTGTTCGCGACGGATCATACGCACACCAGTCCGGCGGGAGCGGAGCTGAATGCATCTTCGGTAGTGATTGGATTAAAGATGCTCAAAGATAAGCCCGTCAATCGCTATCTGTCGGCGAAAGGCAGAGCAGTTGAAAGCTCGCATCAATAGCGTTCTCGGGATTTCTATGAAAACGATTGCCCGGATCCTTTTCGGACTGATTGCAGTGCTGACGTTTGCTCTCGGCGCACGGGCAAATGTCTCGCTGCCCGATGTCATCAGCGAAGGAATGGTGCTCCAACAGGGCCAGGCCATCCCTATCTGGGGCAAGGCTGATCCGGGCGAAGTCGTCACCGTTCACTTCGCCGGCCAATCGAAAAAAACAATCGCGGCGATGGATGGCACGTGGCGCGTCAAACTCGATCCGATGCGCGCGAACGCAACGCCCGCTACCATGATCATCTCCGGCAAGAACACAATCGAGCTTAAGAACATTCTCATCGGAGAGGTATGGCTCGTATCAGGGCAGTCAAACATGGAACGCCTATTGAGCGAGACGGCGAATGGCGAAGCCGCGATTGCTGCTGCCAATCATCCGCTGATTCGGCTCTTCAACGTTAGCCGTCAGGTTGCGTTCAAGCGTGCGCCTCCGCCGCTGGCG